>JBBSSN010000035.1:0-13163 GCA_038242035.1 Actinomycetales bacterium | reverse complement strand
TCCAGGTTATTCGCCGTCCGGGCCACCGCCGAGAGATGAGCCCCGTTCGGGAAGAACCCGCCAATCGAACGCCAGTTATCGTTCACGCCGGACCAATCCGCACCCGCATACCACCAGGACGTATAGACCCTGCCGTCATTACCGCAGACAAACAGATCCAGGTTATTAGGCGTCCGGGCCACCGCTGCAACCGGCGCACCATTGGGGAAGAACCCGCCAAGCGAGCGCCAATTGTCGTTCACGCCGGACCAATCCGCACCCGCATACCACCAGGAGGTGTACACCCGGCCGTCATTGCCGCAGACAAACACATCCAGGTTATTCGCCGTCCGGGCCACCGCCGAGAGATGAGCCCCGTTCGGGAAGAACCCGCCAATCGAACGCCAGTTATCGTTCACGCCGGACCAATCCGCACCCGCATACCACCAGGAGGTGTACACCCGGCCGTCATTGCCGCAGACAAACAGATCCAGGTTATTAGGCGTCCGGGAAACGGCGGCGACCGGAGCCCCCGGAGGGAAGAACCCGCCAATCGGCCGCCAGTTGTCCTGCACACCGGACCAATTTTGTCCGCTGGTCCACCATGAGGTGTAGACCCGTCCGTCATTGCCCACGACGAAGAGGTCCAGCTGTCCGGGAAACCGGGACACGGCGCTTACCGGCGCACCGACAGGGAAGAAGCCGCCAAGGGATGCCCAGTTGTCATTGATCCCGGACCAGTCATACCCACCGTAAATCGATCGGATGCCGGCAATGTCGTCGGCCGTCAGTTCCCGCCGAGCGCCGCCGTAGTAGGCATACATGACGGAATCCTTGACGTCCGAATGGTTCAGTCCCAGCCCGTGGCCCAGCTCATGCAGAGCAACGGTCGGCAAGTCTGTTCCCGCCGGTGGCAGGTTAGTGCTCCAGGTCTCCGCTTCGTCGAAGTGGCAGTCGCCGCCGATCCCGTTGTCTCCGGGGCCCGGAGGATAAAAGCAGTGTGCCAAAATATTGCCGGCAGCGGTTCCCGCGCCGTCGAAGGGGTACCCGTCACCGTGGTCGCCGGCGTAAAAGCCGACCCGGATGTCTCCGTCGCCGCTTCCGCCGGCCTTTTCGGTGATGTGCAGCGGCGCGGCCGCTGACCAGCGGTCAAAGGCTCCGCGGATTGTTGAACGTACGTCGGCGCCCGGCAGATCGGGGGAAAAATTTGTGTGCGAATAAGTGACGTTCAGTCCCGGCCATCTGGTGCCGCCCACCACGAATTGACCCAGTACACTGACGTTGTCCGGAACACCGCACCGCGGTTGCTTCATCAGCTCCCGTGTTGGCTGATCTACCTCTCCGGTTTCGGCAAGACCGTAGGTGCGCTGAAACAACCGAATGGCTTCCTCCAGACGGGAATCAAAGCGGGTAGGGTCCGTTGGCGCCTGAGCCACGCCCGGCCGCCACGATGGATATCGTTGCGCCAGTTGTGCATTCGGCAGGTAACCAAATTTTTCGAGATAATTATAGGTCCGTTGGACATCCGGTCCTGCATCCCCCGTCTGAACCAGCCCCACGGGCAGATATGACCTTGAAGATTCGGATTCTGTCCCCTGCTGCACTGTATTCTTCGGCATGTCATCGTCCTTATGGTGTTTGGCCTAGTTAGCCTGGGTGCTCCCACCGTAGGGATGAAGGAGGCTGCCGTCATGAGCAGGACGTTGCTCATTTTCGCTGCAGAATATTCCTGCCAACTCCTGCCGGCGGGAAACGGCCAGCTTGTCGTAGATGTGCGCGACGGTGTTGTCGACGGTTCTGATCGAGATAACCAGTTTTCCCGCGATCTGTCGGTTGGTCAGTCCAGCGGCCACGAGCCGCGCAATTTCCGTCTCCCTGCGGGTGAGCCGGGCCGGTTCGTGCAACACGTCAAGTGCCGGGGTCCGGGCCCCTTCACAGAGTGCGGCCCAGCCAAGGGCTCGTCGAGAGGCCTCGGCGCCGGCGCCGGCGCGCCCATCGTGAGCGTGTGCCCGGGACGACTGCGCTGCTGCCTCCGCCGCCAGAAGAATATAGCCGCAGCTGCTGAATTGATCCGCGACTGCACCAAGAGCAGCGCCGTCGCCGGCCGCGAGCGCAGCAGCATGGCGGGCATAGAGACCGTTCAACGGGCCGTCCACCTCGGCAGCAAGCTCGGCGAGCCTGCCATTCGCCTTCCTTGGGGCACCGAACCGTACCACCTGATGCAGCGCCAGGAGTTCCCAGCCGAACTGCCGGTCCCGCCGTGCCCGTTCCGCTGCCACTAGCGCCAGAGAGATGCCGTGTTCAATCTCGCCCCTGGCTACAGCAACCCAGCCGGCCGTTGACCCGCCCCACACATCCAGGGCCCCAAGCCCCGACCAGGCATAACCATTAGCGGACGCGAACGCTGCATCAGCGAGCGACGAATCGTTCAGCTGGGCGGCCGCGCGGGCCAGATGATCCCAGGCAAACCTCATGGTCCATTCCAGATATGGATGGGAATCCTCGCCAGCCACCGCCAGAGCTGTTCGGTAGTACCCGGCGGCGGTGGCCGGCCGACCTCGGGCAAAGCTTAGTTCGCCTCGCCAGACGCTCCACATCCCCGTTCCGATCCGCCAGCCGGCTTCCACGGCTCTGGCATACGCCGTCTCGATTATTTCCCCGGCCTCGGTCAGGCCACCGGACACAATCAGCGCGCCCGCGAGGGCCGACTCGGCCTCGTCCTCGGACATCGACCAGTCGCCGTGGGATGTTCTCCGGTTGAGAGCGACGGCCCGCCGACCGTACTTCAGCGCATCATTGATGCGACCTTGCACGGACATGGCTTCTGCGCAAACCACCCACTTCCGCACCACGGCGGCCACCGTCGAGCCGGCTCCATCTTCGGCCACCCCTGCGGCTGCTGCCAAGGCCTCCTCGGGGAGACCGGCATAGGTCCGGATGTTCCCGCGCTGCACGGCAAGAAGATCACGGCCTTGAACAATCCGGCGCTCG
Organism: Actinomycetales bacterium; assembly: GCA_038242035.1. Taxonomy (GTDB): domain Bacteria; phylum Actinomycetota; class Actinomycetes; order Actinomycetales; family Micrococcaceae; genus Arthrobacter_M. The sequence goes on along the minus strand of JBBSSN010000035.1, from coordinate 10,193 downwards.
GCACTGTCCAATACCGATTCCGCCTCGGCGGGACGCTTCAATCCGAAGACCAGATTCCAGGCCCGCGAGGCTGCCAGCTCGGCCCGGTCCCCATCAGGCAACTCCCGCTGCTCCATCGCGGCCAGTAATGCCTCGCCCGCCGCAGCACTGCCGCGCAGCACCAGCGTCCGGGCCAGGACGGTTTCGGCGGCCACCCCGCCGTTGGCTTTCACCGCAGCATCGGCCAGCCGGCTGGCCATCTCCAGGTCGAGGGCGGCCAGCGACCGAATGGCACCCTGGACCAATATGTGTGGCTCGGAAGGGACACCGGTCATCAGGTGCCACACAGCACGACGCAGGATCTGTTCCCCTCGAACGGCCGGCTCCGCGGAGCGCAGCAGGGTCTGCGCGACTGCGGCCCGCTGGAGCGAAGAGGACAGCCCGCGGGCCACCTCGCCGTACAACGGGTGTCCCAGCCGGATCATGATCCCCTCGGGCGTTGCTTCCGAGCGCACCAGCCCGGACTTTTCGGCGGCGCCGACGGTCGGCGCGCGGATGCCCGCCCGCGCTATGATTTCCACGCCGAGCGGCTCGCCGAAGGCCACCAGATCCACCAGACGGCGAACGTCGCGACTCGCTCCGGCAAGCCGTTGAGCGACAAATTCAATCAACCGTGGCGCCGGGGACACGAGGCCCGACCAGCGCCACGCACCACGGCTTCGCCGAAGTTCCCCGGACTCTATCCCGCACGCACCAACTCGCGCAGATAGAGCGCGTTTCCCTCACTCAGATGCCAGAGCCCCGCCGCTGAAACGGGATCCAGCGGACCGCCAAGAAGACAGCCGACGAATTCCTCGGCGCGGAGGCGGGTGAACGGACCAATAGTCATCCGGTCACCGAGTCCGTCCTTCCAGATCGCCGTGATCGCGTCCGGCGCTTTGTCGCCTGCCCGCACGGTGCTGACGATGAAAGCCGTCCCTGTCACCGCCAGATGGTGTATTAAGGCCGCGGATGCATCATCGAGCCGCTGTGCGTCATCAACGACGACGACGGGCGGCACCGTCCCGGGTCGGGTGGCCATCCAGGCCGCGGTCCGCCGCAGCAACTGGAAGCGGTCCAATCCGGCAACATCCGGCACCAGGTGGGAGACTGCGCCGAAAGGTATGGTGGACGCCGAGGCAGTCGCAGCGACCCAAAACGCCGCCCGTCCGAGGCCGGCTGCCCGGTCCAGGACGGCCCGGGCAATCCTGGTCTTACCAACGCCCGCCGCTCCGACGAGAGTGACCGAACGAGTCCCGCCGGGAGCCATCGCACGCCAGATTGCAGCCAGTTCCGTCTCCCGGCCTACGAAGTCGTCGCTCATGTCTTAGCCACTCCCGCTGGAGAATCCTTAGGCGTCATGCCACCGGATTCTCCCCCACTATACGTCCGGGTCAAACACCTGGCTGGACTTCTCCAGCACCTGCCCCTTGAAGAACGCCGGCTGTACCTTGTACATGATGAACATCAGGACCACGCCCAGCAGCAGCACGCCCATTCCGAGGATGAAGACCAGCCCCAACCCGCCGACGTTGGAACCGGAGCCGTAGGCCGGATCCATTGAGTCATAGGCCGTCTTGACGAACATGACCAGCAGGACCACCCCGCCCACCAGCGGTGCCAGGAACTTGAACAGGAACGCTCGGATGCCGCGGAAAGCCTCGGCGCGGAAGTACCAGACGCAGGCGAGTGCGGTGATCCCGTAGTAAAAGCAGATCATCATGCCCAGCGCCGTGATCGTGTCCCAAAGCGCGTTCTCCGACACGGTCCGCGTGATGATGTAAAACGCGGCTGCGGCCACGGCGGAGGCAATGGTGGCGTAGCTCGGTGACTTGTGCACCGGGCTGATCCGGCCGAACTTCTTCGGCAGCGCCCGATAGTGCCCCATGGACAGCAGCGTCCGGGCCGGGGAGACGAAGGTGGACTGCAGCGATGCAGCGGAACTGCTCAGGATGGCAAGCGACATCAGGATGGCGAACGGACCCATGACCGGTCCCGCCAGCACTGCAAAGATGCTGGCCTGGTTGTCCGGGTTTCCCGCACCAAGACCGGTGTCCCCCACGCCGGCAAAAGCGAGCGTGGCAAGCGCGACGGTCATGTAGATGACCACGATCACCACTACCGTCACGGTAGCGGCCCGTCCGGGCGTCTTTTCCGGGTTTTTGGTCTCTTCATTCATCGTCAGGGTGACGTCCCAGCCCCAGTAGATGAAGATGGACAGCGAAACTCCGGCCGCGAAGGCCGTAAAGGAGCCGACGGCGAAAGGATTGAACCAGTCCGGCGTGATGGCGGTGGCATCAAAGGCTGTGCCGTTGGCCACGTGGCTGAAAGCTGCGACGGCAAACCAGCCCAGCACCAGCAGCTGGAATGCGACCAGAACGTATTGGAACGTCTTGGTGGTCTCCATACCGCGGTAGGAAATCCAGCACGCGAGCGCGATGAACACCAAGGTGGTGGCAATATTCAGCGGCAGGTTGGCCGAAAGATCAGCAAGGTCGGGGTTTCCGGTGAGCTGGGCGAGCATCAAATAGAAAAAATCGACGGCGACGGCGGCAAGGTTGGAGAGCACAATGATGGTGGCAGAGATCAGACCCCACCCGCCCATCCAGCCGATCCAGGGACCGAAGGCCCGGCTGGCCCAGGTGAAGGACGTGCCGGCATCCGGCATCGCATTGTTGAGCTCGCGGTAGCCCAGCGCCACCAGAAGCATGGGGACGAACCCGACCAGGAAGATTGCCGGCAGATGCACGCCGACCTCAGCAACGGTGGGCCCCAGCGCCGCCGTGAGTGTGTAGGCGGGCGCGATGCAGGAAACACCGATGACGACGGCGCCGATCAACCCGACGGAACCGGCCTTCAATCCCTTTCCGCTGAGCCCCTTGTCGCCGGACCCTTTCTCGCCGGGCCCTTTTTCGCTGGATATGCTTCTGACTGCTTCGGCGCTCATTGGTTCACCTCTTCTGACTGGATTGATTGGCGGCGTTGCCCCACCGATTTGTAGCTGCGCGGGACAACGATCATGGGCACCGGGAGACTTCGCAGGATCCGGTTGGCGGTGGACCCGAGGAACAGCGAGTTGTCCCGGGCCAGCCGGCTGGAACCGATCAGCAGCACTTCGCCGTCATCCCAGGCCAAATGGTCCACCGCATCTTCGATGGACCGGCCCTGGGCCACGGCCAGCTCCACGGGCACGCCGTGAAAGACCCGGTCCTTGACGGCTGCGGCAAGCCGCTCGCCCGCCTGCTCCCGGGGTGCCTTCGCCCCGTCGGGTGCCCCGCCGCCGTCGAGCGCCACCAGGGACACCAGACGCAACGGCAACTTCCGTCTGCCGGCGGCAGCTGCCGCAACGTCGAGGACGTTCTCCGCCCCCGCGCGCAACCCGATCCCACAGGTCAACCGTGTGATTGGGTCCGTTCGGCCGTACCCCTGCGGCGCCAGTGCGACGGGTACCGTAGCCGCGTGCAGCAGCGTACTGGCAACGGGACCAATGGTGAACCGTTTGAACAGGCCACGGCTGCCGGCCCCGATCACCAGCAGGCCGGCAGCAAATTCCTCCGCCGCAGCGATCAGCACCGAGGCCTCGGATTCACCCTTGCGGACATGCGTCTGCGCTGAAACGTCGGCAGGGATCAGGGCCAACGCTTCGGCAAGCCAAAGCTGCGCCTGATCCGTGACGATGCTCTGGTACCCGGCGGCCGGGGGATGCACCACGTTATACGGCGAATTCTCCGGCACCACCATGACCAGATCCAGGGAGGCATTCTGGCGCCTGGCCAGGGCGATCGCGAGGCTAACCGCGTCGCGCCCCCTGGCGTTGGCCGAATATCCCACTACGTAACGCATCAGCCGACCTTCTGCGCGGCGGCTAGTCCCGGCGCCTTCTGCGCCTGCGCATCCTCCTGCGCGGCGAGGATCCGGACGGCCGTGTGCTGGCCCATCCGCACCGCTCCGTCCACATGCTGGTAGCCCTCGGCCGCCAGGTCGGAGGACGACCAATAGATCGGTCCGACGGGCTTAAGTTGATCCGCGCCGTAACGGTGCAGGCCGCCGAGGTCATAGCTGGTGGCATAGGCACCGCGGGTCCATTCTTCCGACCCCCAGTCGGATTCGTAGTACACCACCGGTTCCAGCGCCTTATCCCCGAGGAATCCGGCCAGGGATTCGGTGATCTTGCGTTTGCGCTCATCGGCATCGAGGCTGAAGGCGTAGTCGGCCTTTTCATCCGAGATGAATCCGACAAGCGTGCCGTGCGGGTCCTTGTGGTTGGTGTTGTCGTAGACCTCCTGGACCAGCGACGAGGCGCTGAAGCCGGTGCCGGAGAGCCCGTCTTCGCGCCAGAACGGGGTTTCGTACACCGCGTGCACCTTAATGACGAGTCCGAGCGACTGGTGCTGGTGCATTTGGTGCTGACGGCGCGGCAGCGGAGGTTCGAAGGAGACCCGGGAGTACAGATTCGGCGGAACGGCCATGATGGCATAGCGGGCGGTGACCCTGGCCGCGTCCGAGATGGCCGTGACCGTGTACCCGCCGGCGGCTCCGTCAGTGCCGACGGTACCGGCGCCGACAGCACCCGTGCCGTCGTCGTTGGCTAGCCAGCGCAGCGTCCGGACCGGCGAATTAAGCACGACGTCGGCACCCGGGTCCACAGCGAGCTCTGCGGCTATCCGCTCGGTCACCTGCTGCATGCCGCCGATCACCCGCTTGTCCAGAATGTAGTCCTCATCGACCAGGTTGCTGAAGGAGCCGGCCGAAGCGGCCATCAGGACGGCCTGCAGTGCCGAGAAGGAATGCGCCGGTTTGGTGAGCATCCCGCCGGCGATGAAGAGACCGATGTTGTTGCAGGCTTCCTCATCCTCGGATTGCCCGCGAAGCCAGTGATGGAAGGAAATGATGTCCAGTTCCCGCGACTTCGCGTGCGCCCACGGCTCCTCGGCACCGATTTCGGCGGCGAGGGAATCCAGCAGCGCGATCAGCTTGTTCATTTCAGCCGCGGTGTGCCCGTTGACCGGGAACATCTCACCGGTGTACCGCGTGCGGGTGCCGTCCGGGGCGATATATACCGATTCGCCGTCACGGTAGCGGTCAAACGTCTCCAGCCCCAGCTCCGTCAACAGCTCTGTCAGCGCGGTCTGATCCGGAGACACCCATTGACCGCCGATCTCCAGCGTCGCGCCGTCGATTTCGTTGGTCCAGGTGCGGCCGCCGACCCGGTCCCGCGCCTCCACGACGGCCACACTCAACCCTGCCTTCCTCAGTTCCCGTGCGGCGGTCAGGCCTGAGGGCCCCGCTCCGATAATGACGACGTCCCGCTTCAGATTCTGCATCGTACTCCAGTCCGGCCCTGGTGACAGGCCTCACTATATGAATGACATTCATTTTGGTTAGACTCTAATGGATGCGCGTCCATAAGGGAAGAGCAGCCGTGGAACCAAGCAGGGCTAGAGACAGGGATGGGGCAGCCATGGAGAACGTCGCACCGGCGGTTGAGGCACGGCGGCGGGCGGGACGGCCCCCGCACCCGGTATTGGGCCCGGGCCGGATCACCAAGGCTGCTCTGCGGCTCATTGCCAGAGACGGTTACAAGGGCCTGACCATGTCCGCCCTGGCCCGGCTGCTCAACGTGGCTCCGTCAGCGCTGTACAACCACGTCTCCTCAAAACAGGATGTGCTCCTGCTGGTGGAAGACCGTCTGATGGCCGGAGTGGACATTTCCGGTTTCGAGGCGGGCCGCTGGCACCAGGGCGTGCGGAGCTGGGCCTGGTCTTACCGCGATGTCTTCGCACGGCACACGCCGCTGATTCCGGTGATCGCTGTGCTCCCGGTGACCAACGCGCCGCAGACGGTGAAAATGTACGAGGCGGTGACGGCCGGATTCCACGCCGCTGGTTGGGCCCCCGAACGGATCATCGACGCGATTGTGGCCCTGGAATCCTTCATTTTCGGTTCAGCGTTCGACGTCAATGCCCCGGCGGAGATTTTCAACACCGGCGAACTGGCCGCGGACGCACCGCTTTTCACCCAGGCGGTGGCAAGCCGTGGCACGGGCACGCGCGCCGGCGTGGACCCCGGCGCTGCGGAACGCGCGGTCAGTTCCAGCGACGCGGCCTTCGGGCTGGGCCTGGAAGCCATGATCGCAGGGCTTTGGGCGCAGCGGGCTCTGGCGCGGGAAGACGGCTGTCCATAGGCTGGAGGCGGCCGCTCCAACGTCGGCCAACGCAAAAAGGAGACCACTCATGGGAATCAACCTCAGCCATGCCGCCCTTCGTCTGGTAACCGGGGCCTTCATCCTCAATTCGGGCATCGGCAAGCTGCACCTGGACAAGGAACAGGCCGCCGGGCTGCAGTCCATGGCGGGCAATGCCATACCTCCGGTGAAACAGCTCGAGGCCGAAAGGTTCGGCAAATTGCTCTGCGCGGGCGAGATCACCGTTGGCTCGGCCCTGCTGGCGCCGTTCATCCCCAGCCGGCTCGCCGGTCTCATGCTGGCAACCTTCTCCGGCTCTTTGGTGACGATGTACCTGCGGACGCCGGAAATGACGGAGTCCGACGGAATCCGGCCCACCGCCAACGGCGTGCCCTTCGCCAAGGACTTCTGGATGCTCGGCATTGCCGCCGCACTGATCCTGGACCGCCGCAAGCGGTAACTGTCTGGGCGGTAACTGTCTGGGCGGGACTGCCACGGGGTCGTTTACTGCGCCGGCAGGCCCCGGACATACGCCGCCTGGCCTACATGCATCAGGCAATCCTGCAGCACACTGACCAGGCGTGTCCCCAAGCTCACGGCCGGGTCCCACGACTCGTCGACGATCCGATCCAGCGCCGCACCGTCGAGCTCCTGGAGGTACTCCATGGTGCGGCGCTGCACGGCCTGGTAGTACTCGCCCAGCAGGGCCCCCGATTCCACCTGGACCGCGTCAACCTGGTCATGGCTATGGCCGTAGCCGGTATCCTCGGGCTGCAGCCCGAAACCAAACCTGTCCCTAAATCCACCCGCCGCCCACTGCTGTTCCCGACCCGCCGCGTCCGCGATGTGATCGTCCTGGACCCGGGTCAAGTGCCACACCAGCCAGGCGACCGAGTTCCCGTGGCCGCCGGGGCGCCGGTTAAGGTCCGCCGCGTCCAGCCCCTTGAGCACCCCGTCCACCGCGCTGCCGATCCGGCCAAAAGCATCCGTCAAAAGTTCAGTAGGTTCCATACCGCCATGGTTCCACGGCCGGCCCTCGTCGGCCATAGCCAGCACGCGATATCATGCAAGTGAGCGAATACCACCAGTTACGGAGAAAAGCCATCACCGACGTGTCCGAACAGCATGATGTCTACATTGGCAGCCCCGCGCCCGACGACGAACGCGACCTTGTCGAGGAAACCTCGCCGGCCGCCGTCGTCCGTCTTACCAACCGGCCCGACGTCATCCAGTACCAGGGACGATACGCCCTACTGAACGTGGACCGAACGCCCTATCAGGCGATGGTCGAGGACCTGCTGTTCATCCGGGCAGCGCTGGAGGACGCCGGGCTGAAGTATCTGCTGGTGCGCGGCAATAACGAGCGCCCGGTCATTTCCGTTGATTGGAAAGACCGCAAGAAGCTCCGCAGGGCCCTGGCCAAAGCCTGCGTGAATGAGCCGTTCTACGCCATCACCGTGGATGCGAAGAAAAAGTCGTCGCTGCTGGTCGCCGACGGCGAGTTGGCCCGAAACCGCAAGGCACGCATCCTGCGGCTGTACCGTCCGCGGGTGGAGCCTGACGGCGGTTTGGCGTACGGGCCGTCATTGGGCGTGCAGATCGAGCTGTGGAGTTTCGAGGCGGAGACCGTGGTGCTGCCCATGGAAAACTCCCTCACCCGCCGCATCCTGCCCAACGCCGAAGCCGTCCGCGGGACAGTGGAGCGCTATGGGCATAGCTGGCCGACGATCGAGAACATGTTCGCCGATCATGCCACGGACATCCGCTTCGACATCGACATGGTCTTTTCCTGGGTGGACGGAAGTTCACCGGAATACCAGGCGGCCCGCCGTGCCCGGCAGGCCGGCGTCGTCCTGGGCGAAGGGGATGACAACGAGGCCCGCTACCGGCAGATCGACGAACTTAAATACGCGCTGCGTTCCATCTACATGTATGCGCCGTGGGTGCGGCGGATCTTCATCGCCACGGATTCCCCGGCACCGGTCTGGCTGGCGGAGCACCCCACGGTGACCATTGTGCGCAGCGAGGAATTCTTCGCGGATCCGTCGGTGCTGCCAACGCACAATTCACAGGCCGTGGAATGCCAGTTGCACCACATTGAGGGCCTCGCCGAGCACTTCCTTTATTCCAATGACGACATGTTTTTCGGCCGTCCGGTAAGTCCCGATATGTTCTTCACCCCCGGCGGCATTACCCGCTTCATTCAGGCGGATACGCGGATTGGACTGGGCGAAAATGCGGCCGAGCGCAGCGGTTTCGAGAACGCGGCCCGGGTGAACCGCAAGCTGCTGTGGAACCGCTTCGGCAGGATCACTACCCGCCATCTGGAGCACGCAGCGGCGCCGCTGCGCCGGAGCGTCATGGCGGAAATGGAACGCGAATTCCCGGCGGAATTTGCCGCCACCGCAGCGAGCACCTTCCGTGCTGCGGACAACATTTCCGTGACCAACTCGCTGTACCACTACTACGCCCTGCTCACCGGCCAGGCCGTCACCCAGCCCGAGGCGAAGGTCCGCTACATTGACACCACCATGCGCTCGGGATTGACTTACCTGCCCCGGCTGCTGGCCAAACGCAACGCCGATTTTTTCTGCCTCAACGACGGCAGTTTCCCGGAGGTTGCGGCCCAGGAAAGGGCCGAGCTGGTGACGGACTTCCTGGAACGGTATTACCCGCTCCGCGCACCCTGGGAACAATAGGCCCTCCGCCCGTTGTTGTGCGGCTGGTCAGGTGTGGGCCAGCGCCTTCCGCTGCGACTCGATCCTGGTCCCCGCCCCGGGAGACGGCTCATGCTCGGGGATCCGGATTCCCGCAGCCGTCAGCCTGCGATGCGTCTCATCGGCGCTGACATACTCGCCCACCGTCGTCCCGCCGGCCAGCGGAACCACGGAATGGACCACGGTGTGTTCATACACATGGACGAGGTTGAACGCCTGGGCCGCGTCGCGGCCGCGGCTCGCCCCTTCCGTCACGGCCAGATCCTGGGTGTAGCACGTGGCCGAGGCCACCGAAACCGGAATCCCGGCGAACATGGCCATCGAGGAATAGTGCAGGTGTCCGGACAGGATGGTCCGCACATCGGAGCCCCACAGCACGCTGGCCAGCTCGGGCTGGCGGCGCAGTTCCACCAGCACGGATAAATCCTGCACGCACGGGATGGGCGGATGATGCAAAGCAAGAATGGTTCCGTCGGGGGCAGGATCCGCCAGCTCCGCCGCGAGCCATTCCAGCTGAGCATCACTGATCTCACCATGATGGAAGCCCGGAACCGTCGAATCCAACGTGATGATGCGCAACCCATTGACGTCATAGCTGTGATCAACGGGCTCCGTGCCCGGCGGCTGATTGAACAGCCCTGCACGGAAATGCGCCCTGTCATCGTGATTGCCCATAGCCCAGATAACCTGCGCGCCCATTGCCGCTGCCGCCGGTTCAACGATGGCCCGCAATTTGGCGTAGGCCGCCGGCTCGCCCTTGTCCGCAAGATCTCCGGTGAATACCACCGCCTCGGGCCGGACGCCGGAAGCCTGGACTTCTGCAAAAACCTGACGCAGCCTCGCCTCGCTGTCCACCGCCCCATACAGCGGGCCGGGGCCACCGAGCAAATGGGTGTCGCTCAGATGGAGTATGAAATGACTCGGCCTGGAGTGCTCGGCCTGGATGAGTTCCATCACTACCTTTGTTGGTCGGGTGGAGGATGTTCCTCCAGCTTCCCTCTCACTTAACATCAAATCAGACCTGGGCTGACTTTGGGTAAACTGGCGGGCGCGTGTTGTTAACATCACATAAATAATGCTGCCGCGCGCCGGAGCGCCAGTAATAGACCAGCGCACCCGCTGGAGCAGGTGCGCTGGTCTATTACTGGTGCTGCTGCTTATGCTGCGTCCAAATAGCCGTTCGGATTCAGCACATACTTTGTGGCCGCACCGGCATCGAACTCCGCGTACCCCCGCGGTGCGTCCTCAAGACCGATCGCCTTGGCATTGACGTT
>JBBSSN010000034.1:0-13323 GCA_038242035.1 Actinomycetales bacterium | reverse complement strand
TTCCCTGTATACACGCGGTGTCAGCGATGCCCCGAGTCAGGTTGTCAACGATGTCCTGACACCGCGTGTAAAGGAAGCCGTGAGTGCGTGTGTAAGCGATGTCATGATCGCGGGTGTAAACAAAGAAGCGAGTGTTCACAAAGTTTGGCGTGGACTTTGTGGCCGGTTCGTGTGGTAGCGGCGGCGATGATGACCCGGTGGCTGGTCAGTGGTCGCCCGCGCCAGTTCATGGAGATGTGGCTGAAGAGCCGGTGATCGATCTTGTTCCACTTGCTGGTGCCGGAGGGAGGTCTAACGGCACTTAGCGCCCTGTCGCCGCAGCGTCAGATCATGGTGAGAACCATGCCGGGTTCCGACAGGATAGCGCCAATATCCGCCAGGAACCGTGAACCCTGCTCGCCGTCCACGAGCCGATGGTCGAAGGAAAGGCTCAGGGTCATCACCTGACGCAGGGCGATCCCCTCGTTGAATTCCCACGGCTGACGGCGCACCGCACCCATCGCCAGAATGGCGGCCTCCCCCGGGTTGAGGATGGGTGTCCCTGCGTCAATGCCGAAAACACCGATGTTAGTAATGGAAATGGTGCCTCCACTCAGGGCTGCAGGCGTGGTTTTCCCGGCCCGCGCCGTGTCCGTCAGCGCCGTCAGCGCGGTGGACAGCTCCATCAGGCTCAGGTCTTGGGCATCCTTGATATTGGGCACCATGAGCCCGCGCGGAGTAGCGGCGGCGATGCCAAGGTTGACGTAATTCATGGTGATGATTTCACCCGCGGCCTCGTCCCACCGCGAGTTCACCGACGGCTGCCGCGCCGCTGCAATGCACAGCGCCTTGGCCACGAGCGTCAGCGGCGTGAGCTTATATCCGGCAAAGGCCCGGGCAGCCTTGAGCTTTGCCAGCAGTTCCATGGTGGGAGTGACGTCGATGGTCAGGAATTCGCTGACGTGCGGAGCGGTGAACGCACTGGAAACCATCGCCGCGGCGGTATGCTTCCGGATGCCCTTGATGGGGGTGCGGGTTTCACGCCCGGCACCCGCTGGCGCAGGGAGTTCGGCTGCGCCTTCCGCGGCAAGTCCAAGGCCGTTTGGGTCTGCGGAGAGATCCGCAGCGGCCAGCACGTCCTCGCGGACAATGAGCCCCCCGCGACCCGTTCCGGCGATGGCTGTCAGTTCCACCCCGAGGTCCTTCGCCAGTTTGCGCACCGGAGGCGTTGAGCGCGGACGCTCTGCGGCCACGGGAGCAGGTGCGGCCACGGGAGCAGAAGTCTGGGTCTGTGCGTCGTCGGATCCTCCAGCGTCCGCGGACGGCTCTGGTCGATCACCGGAAGGAAGCGTACGACGACGGCGCGCCGGCCGGCCGCCCTTTTCCACTTCTGCGCCGTACCCGACGAGGGTGGGGATCCGCTTTGCGCCCGTGGTCTCCACGCGCTCGGCAGAACTCTCTTGGCCGACAACCGATGATCTGCCGCCGCCAGCGGCACCGTCGCTGCCGCCGTCGTCGGAGCCGGGCAGCTCAAAGGAGACGATTGGCGAGCCGACCTCCACGACTGTGCCCGGCTGCTCATGCAGTTTCGCGATCACTCCGGCGTAAGGCGAGGGCAGTTCCACCACGGCTTTGGCGGTTTCCACCTCGGCAATCACCTGATTCAGCGCGACGGTATCCCCCACCGCAACCTTCCATGCCACAATCTCGGATTCCGTCAGGCCTTCGCCCAGGTCCGGAAGCCTGAATTCCTTGATCATCCTCATCCTTCCAATCCGCTCAGCGAGTTGGGCCGGCCCAGCGCGCGATCCACGCCGTCCAGAATCCGGTCCAGGTCCGGCAGATGATGTTTCTCCAACTTAGACGCCGGGTACGGGACATCGAAGCCCGTTACGCGCACCGGCGCTGCCTCAAGGTAGGAGAAGCAGCGCTCCGTGATGCTGGCCGCGATCTCGGCCCCCAGACCGCCGGACTGCGCGGCTTCGTGGGTAATCACCAGGCGGCCGGTACGGCGCACCGACGCCTCCAGCAGGGCGAAGTCAATGGGTGCCAGCGAGCGCAAATCAATGACTTCAATGGAAATCCCTTCATCCGCTGCGGCCATCGCGGCCTCCCGCGCGGTCTGCACCAGCGGCCCGTACGTCACCAGCGTGACGTCGGATCCCGGTGTCACTACCTGCGCGCTCTCCATCGGGGGCATCTGGGCCAGCTCCTGATTCTCGTTGACCTCGCCCTTCGTGTGGTAGCGGCGCTTCGGTTCGAAGTACAGCACCGGGTCATCGCAGGCAATGGCCTGGCGGATCATCGAATAAGCATCCTGCGGGTTGGACACACTGATGACCCGCAGCCCGGAGGTGTGGGTGAAGTACGCCTCCGGGGATTCGGAGTGGTGCTCCGGGGAGCCGATACCTCCACCGAAGGGGACCCGGATGGTGATCGGCATCTTGACCTTGCCCTGCGTCCGGTAATGCAGCTTGGCAACCTGCGCCACGATCTGGTCAAAGGCCGGGTAGATGAAGCCGTCAAACTGAATCTCGCAGACCGGCCGGTAGCCGCGGTAGGCAAGGCCGACGGCGGTACCAAGGATGGCGGACTCGGCCAGGGGCGTGTCAACGACCCGTTGTGCGCCGAAATCCTTTTGCAGGCCATCGGTAATGCGGAACACTCCGCCCAGCTTGCCGATGTCCTCGCCCATCAGCAGGACCTTCGGGTCATCATCCATTGCCTTTCGCAGACCGGCATTGATGGCCCGGCTGAATGTCATGGTGGACATCAGTTGCTCCCTTCCGCGCCGGCAAGAGTGGCCAGATAGCGGGAGTAGTGATCCCGCTGGCGGTCCAGCCAGGAGTTTGGCGTGCTGTAGACATTGTCGAAAACGTCCATCGGTTCCGGTTCCGGCAGGCCAATGCAGCCGGCCCGCATTTCCTTGGCAACCGCGTCGGCCTTGGCGGCGACGGCGGCCTGCAGCTCCGTTGTGAACAGCCCCTCGTGCGTCAACAGCGCCTCCATCCGGGTGATCGGGTCTTTGGCCGCCCAATCCTCCAGCTCATTGGCGTCCCGGTAACGGGTCGGATCATCCGCCGTCGTATGCGGGCCCATCCGGTAGGTGACCGCCTCAATGAAAGTCGGTCCGCCGCCGGTCCGGGCGCGGTCCAAGGCAATCCGGGTGGCTGCCAGGACCGCAAGCACATCGTTGCCGTCAACCCGCAGCGACGGAATGCCGAAGCCCGGGGCGCGGTCCGCGATCGGAACGTGGCTTTGCAGTCCGACAGGTTCGGAAATGGCCCAGTGGTTGTTCTGGCAGAAGAAGATCACCGGTACCTGGAAACTGGCGGCAAAGACCAGCGCCTCATTGACATCTCCCTGGCTCACAGCGCCGTCACCAAAGTACGTGATCGCGGCGGAATCCGCGCCGTCGTTCTGGATTCCCAGCGCGTAACCGGTGGCATGGAGCGTCTGGGCACCGATGATGATCTGCGGCGTCGCCATGTTGATCTCAAACGGATCCCAGCCGGAGGAGACATTTCCGCGCCACACGCGCAGCAGGTCCGTCAGGTCCACGCCCCGGCAGTACGCAACGCCGTTCTCGCGGTAGCTGGAAAAGACAAAGTCATCACTGCGCAAGGCCCGCCCGGAGCCTATCTGTGCAGCTTCCTGACCGAGCAGCGGCGGCCACAGCGCCAGTTCGCCCTGACGCTGGAGGTGCGTAGCCTCGGTATCAATCCGGCGAATGACCACCATGTCCTCATAGAGCGCACAAAGACGCCCGGCGTCAATGTCCTCCAGCCAGCGGTCAAAATCCGGGTGGCTGACCCGCGCTCCTGCCGCGGTGACGAGCTGGATCATGTCCAGCTCCGCAAAGCCCGCGGTCGGGGCTGTTTTGTCCTTCAACACAGTTACACACAACCTTTATCTGTTGTCGTGACAGACCCGGGAACTTATGGTCCCCGGCCGGTCCCAGCCTGCGGTTTGTGGCCGCGCGGCTGCATCCAGGCTCCCTTGCCCGTATGTAGTGTGACCCTACTCACAGGAGCCGGAAGGCACAACCGACAGCCATGAAATTGAGCAAAATGCACTATTTTGCCCCCATCTACCGTGCTAGTCTTGCGCACTATGCAAACCCTCGACGGTACCGACCTGCGGCTTCTGCTGGAACTGGCCAAAGACCCGCGGCGCACCGTCGTGGCGCTGGCGCAGAAGCTGGGGCTCTCGCGTAATACCGTGCAGGCCCGGATGGCGGCTTTGGAATCGCGGAACGTCTTTCTCTCCTTCGAGCGGCGGATTAATCCCGTCACCCTGGGCTACCCCCTGCTGGCCTTCATTTCCATCCATGTCCAGCAGCACAAGCTTGGCGCGCTGACTAATTCGCTGGCGCAGATCCCCGAGGTGGTCGAGGCTTTCGGGCTCACCGGAGCCGCCGATCTGTTGGTCCGTGTGGTCTGCACGGATGCCGAAGACCTCTTTCGGATCAATGGCAAAATCCAGGCCTGCGATGGCGTCGAAAGGACTGATACGTCGCTGGCCATGGGTGAGTTGATCCCCTTTCGGCTCAATCCGCTGCTGCAGCGCGGCCCCCGCCCCATCGGGTAAGCCCCATCGGGCAACGGCCAGGCAACGCCCGGGCGGCCGGCAGGGCCCCGCAGGGGCGGGCAAGGGCCCCGCAGGGGCGGGCAAGGGCCCCGCAGGAGCGGCCGGCAGGATCCAGGCGGCCGGTGTGCAGAAGAATTCCAGCGTGCGCGGCCCATCCATTACCTTCAGTGCGGCGAACTAAGGTTGCACGTTCCGCTTGGAACTGTCGACACCCCGGGAACCGCTGCATTGCGGATCCCGCTACGGAAGGTTTTTCCTCATGCGTACTTCACCCAACAGGCTGATTGCCACGATCTTCGGTGCCGTCTACCTTCTGGTGGGTATCCTCGGATTCTTCGTCACATCCGGCGTCGGTTTCTTCGCCACCGAGGGTCAGAACCTGATCATCTTCGCCGTCAATCCCCTGCACAACGTCATCCACCTGGCTATCGGTGCCGCGCTGCTGATCGCCGGACTGAGCTCCATCCCCGCCGCCAGGGGCGTGAACACCACCGTAGGGGCGGTCTACCTGCTTGTTGGTATCGTGGGCCTCTTCCTGCTCGGCAGCTCGCTGAACATCATCGCCCTCAACGGTGCGGACAACGTCCTGCACCTGGCCAGCGCCGTTCTGCTGCTGGGCATCGGGCTCTCGCAGGACAAGTCCGAATCCCGTCATTCCGTTACCACTCGGACGGCATAACCATGTCCGCCGCCACGGCGCACCGGAAGCTTCCCGGAAATGTTGCCGGAGCCGGTAACCCCGGCACGGCCGCTTTGCTCCCCGAAGCAGTCCGGCTCTTCACCGGCTTCGCGGGTCTCGGCGCGGCGGCGGTCATCTTCGGATTGAGTTCCAACCTCGTTGCCGCGGCCGTGCAGGACTTTGGGTCAACCGCATCGGAGTCCGGGAGTACGACGGCGGCTTCCGTCCTTGGCCTTGCGGCCGCGGTTATCGTCGGGGTCTGGGCCCTCTGCCTGCTGCTGTGGGCCATGGGGTCATTGCGCAGCGGCGCCCCCGTCTGGCCGCTGCTGACCGGCAGGCTGTTGCCGGCGGCGGTCGCCCTCCAGCTGGGTGCACTCATCTACGGCCTGTGGCAGCTGCCGGCAGCGAACCGCACGTTCGACCTCAGCTCCGCGTGCGCCGTCGTACTGGAGCTGGCAATCCTGGGCTCCATCGGTTGGCTGCGCCGCAGCAGCGGTCCGGACCGGTCGACGGCTGCCGAGCCTTCGGAGCCGGCGCATAGCAAGGCTCCGCCGGCCGGACGACTGTTGGCCGTCATGTTCGCCGCCGCCCTCCTCGTCGCGGCCGTGGCAACACCGGGCCTGGCTGCCACCACCGCAGGGCTGCATGCAGTCCCGCACGGCGAACATGGCGCACACCGCCCTTCGGTTCCCACAGTCCATGACCCGGCCGGGCATCACCACTGACTTCCCGGGTACGGTTCGCGCTTATTGACTGCTCCTGGGCAGGGTCCGCACCTCTATTCAGTGCGTTTTACATTCGGCGACGGATGGCACTGCCGACGCCGGGATAAACCGCAACATCAGCGCCACTGGCCGCTCCATTCCCATCATCCGTTGTGGAGTGAAAACCCCGGCGGGCTGCTCAGTCGACAGAGGCCATCAGCTCGACCACACGATCCAGGAAAGCGTCCACCTGGCTCTCTTCGTATCCCGTGGCGCCCTTCGCCGCAGCGAACACCGCGCGCCGGGCTACGTCAACGCTCATCGGCTTGTCCGCTTCAAAGTAAGCGAGCAGCTCATGGCAGAGCCCGTCCACGTCGGTCACGTTGTAGCTGCGGGTCTGCCTTCCCTTCGGCCGGCGAAACCGCTCGCCGTCGCCGCGGTGCAGGCGGGCCCGCAGCACCGAGGAAATACGGCCGATCTGCAGCAGCCATGCTTCTTCGCCATGGCTGCTGACCAGCTGGTCCCGCTCCCGTTGGGCAAAAACGTCCTCCAGCCGGTCCAGTGCCGCGTCTACAGCCAGCGCCTCGTAGCCGCCCTTGGCCGGATCGAACGACACGGACCGCACGTCATGGCTGGTCAAGGCCTTTTGATCGGCGTCTTGTGAGGTGTAATAGGCACGTGCCCGGCGCAGGAACACGTCAACCTGCTTGGTGCTATAGCCGAGCTCGCTGCGGCCTACGCGCACAAAAGGAGGGCTTGTCCGCTGCTGATTGTCCACGGTCACAGTCATTCCTTTTGTCAGTCGTTCGATTCAGCCACCGGTGAAGTCCGTATCCGCCGTGCGGCATGCCCCACAATATTCTCTGACATTCTACCGGGGAACCCTACCGGCCCAACAATTTTACCGGCCCAACAAAGTGAAGACGATGAAGCCCGCCGGGGCCGCGAACAGGATCGAATCCAGCCGGTCCATCACCCCGCCATGTCCGGGAAGAATACTGCTCATATCCTTCACCCCCAGTTCACGTTTAATCATGGATTCGGCGAAATCGCCTGCGGTCGCGACGGCCACCATACTCACCGCCAGAACCATGCCTACCCACCACGGCTCATCGAGGAGGAAGACGGTCGCCGGGACGGCCAGCACAATGGCACCACCGGCCGAACCGGCAAAGCCCTCCCATGATTTCTTCGGACTGATTTTCGGTGCCATGGGGTGTTTACCGAAAAATACCCCGACCAGATAACCGCAGGTATCGTTCGCCACCACCAGCATCAGTATGATCGCCACCTGCAGCGCACCGGTCCGCGGCTGCGACAGGTCCCAGGTGATTCCCGTCGTCGGCCCGTCCGCGCCGCGCAGCAGCAAAAACACAAAACTAATGAAAAACGGGATCCAGGTCAGCGCGAAAACGCCCGCAAAGACGCTTTGAATAGCCCCCTCCGCCGGATCCAGACAGCGCCAGACGAGCACCGCCGTGGCGCTGGCCACCAGGGCAAACAGGAGCCCTTCCGCGCCGGAGAAATAGGCCGACGCAGGCATGGCCACAGTGCCGATCATCACCGGAAGTATCGGCACCGAGATGTCCCGCTGCAGCAGGGCCCGGCTAAATTCCCAGACGCCAAAGCCGGCAAAGAGTGTCACGATGACGACGAACGCCACCGGGTATATCAGCAGCCCTACCAGCACGACGACGAGCATGGTCAGGCCGACGGCGACGGCTGCCGGCAGGTCACGTCCAGCGGACGGCGTCCGCTTCGCGGCCTTTTCCGTCTTCCGCCCGAGCGGTAGGGCGCCGGCAGCCGGAACGGCCGGTTCAAATCCATGGGTTCCGAAGGCGGCATTATGGGAAATGGCGTCGCCAACCCCAGTGTCCGGCAGCTGGCCGTGGAGTGGAGCTGCGGACGCCTCAGGTGGCAGCGGGCGAATCGGTGACGCAGCCGTGGGAACCTTAGGCACGCCGTGAGCTGAACGGCCGGCGGATTTATCCGACGGTCTGCTGGCCCGTGCACGCTCGGCGTCACGCAAAGAACGGCGGGAGGGAAAGGTCGATTCCGGGCCGGCAGCCCCTGGTCCTGAAGATCCGGCCGAGCCGGAGCCGGGTTCCGGAGGCGGTAAATCGTTCATTAGACCTCGAGGAGCTCCGCTTCTTTTCGCTTGAGCAGGTCGTCAATATTGTCCGTGTGGGCTTTCGTCAGGGCGTCCAGTTCCTTTTCGGCGCGGGAGCCCTCGTCTTCGCCGGCATCGCCATCCTTGACGATCCTATCCAGGCCTTCCTTGGCCTTCCGGCGGATATTGCGGATCGACACCTTGGCGTCCTCGCCCTTGCCTCGGACAATCTTGACGTACTCGCGACGGCGCTCCTGAGTCAGCTCGGGCATCACGATGCGGATCACATTGCCGTCATTGGACGGATTAGCGCCGACCTCGGAGTTGCTCAGCGCGCGCTCGATATCGCTCAGCGATGTCTTATCGAAGGGGGTGATCAGCAGCGTGCGGGCCTCAGGCACAGCAAAGGACGCCAGCTGCTGCAGCGGCGTCGGCGACCCGTAATACTCCACCAGGACCTTCGAGAACAGGCCAGGATTTGCCCGGCCCGTGCGGATCGAAGCGAAATCCTCCTTCGCCACCTCAACAGCCTTGTCCATCTTTTCTTCGGCCTCTAGCAACGTTTCGTCGATCACAGTCTCTCCCTCGAAAAAGTTGATGCTTCAAACGCGGGCATTAGCATTTCCGGTTCCCCGGCATCCGCGTTTCGCCCGCCGATGTCCTTACTTCATCCTAGCGTGGAGCCGCCAAGGACCGCTTAGGGTGTGACCAAGGTACCCAGCTCTTCGCCCAGAATGGCCCGGGCAACGTTGCCTTCACCCTCCATACCGAAGACGAGCATGGTGACGTTGTTGTCCTTGCATAGGCTTAGCGCCGTCTGATCCATCACCCGCAGATCCCGCTGGATGGCCTCATCGTAGGTCAGCCTGTCCAGTTTGTGCGCCTGTGGATCCTTTTTGGGATCAGCCGTATAGACGCCGTCGACCCCGTTTTTGGCCATCAGCACCACATCGGCATGCACCTCCAGCGCCCGCTGGGCGGCCACGGTGTCCGTGGAAAAATACGGCAGTCCCGCACCCGCGCCAAAAATTACGACCCGCCCCTTCTCCAAGTGACGGATGGCGCGGCGCGGAATGTATGCCTCGGCTACCTGCCCCATACTGATCGCGCTCTGCACCCGCGTTTCCACCCCGGCCTGCTCCAGGAAGTCCTGCAGGGCCAGGCAATTCATCACCGTGCCGAGCATCCCCATATAGTCCGCTCGCGACCGGTCCATCCCGCTTTGCGCCAGTTCCGCACCGCGAAAGAAATTGCCCCCGCCGACAACGATTGCCACTTCTACGGTGCCGTTGGTGCTGGCAATCTGTTCGGCGATACCGCGGACGGTGTCCGGGTCCACGCCCAGCTTGCCGCCGCCGAAGACCTCACCGGAGAGCTTGAGCAGCACGCGGCGGCGCGGCTCTGCATGCCCGCCCAGCGGCTCCCGGTGGATGGCCGGTACGGGTGCCGTGCCGGCAGTGGAAACTAGATTATCGATGCTCATATCGCCTTCCGTTTGGCGCTGGCGCCCTTGACATTATGCATTGCGTCCCGAAGTCCGGTCTGATCCGATGGGCTCCTAAGATATTAGCGGTCCTCATGCCAAGGGGGCGGCCACCGCAGTGACCGCCCCCTTGGTATTACCAGCTCCGCACTACCAGCTTCGTGGGCTACGCACCTACACGGAAGCGTGCGAAGGCAGTAGCTTTCACTGAAGCCTCGGTGAGAACCTGGGCAACGCTCTTCTTCGCATCCTTCGCAAACGACTGGTCAACCAGAACGCTCTCCTTGAAGAAGCCCGTCAGGCGACCCTCAACAATCTTGCTCATGGCGGCCTCGGGCTTGCCCTCGGCGCGTGCGGTCTCGTCCGCAATGCGACGCTCGCTCTCGACCAGTTCTGCCGGAACTTCCTCGCGGGTCAGGTAAGTGGGCGAGTAGGCAGCGATGTGCACGGCGATGTCGTGGGCGGCTTCCGCGGCGGCATCCCCTTCGCCGTCGACTGCGAACAGCACGCCAACCTGGGCCGGAAGATCCTTGGAGGTCTTGTGCAGATAGGCATCTACGGTCTTGCCCTCAACGCGGGCAATGCGGCGGACGGCAACCTTCTCGCCCAACAGCGCCCCAGCCTCGATGACAAGTTCGGACAGCGGCTTGCCGTCCACGGTGTGAGCCAGCAGGCTATCG
The DNA here is from genome assembly GCA_038242035.1 of Actinomycetales bacterium. Lineage (GTDB taxonomy): Bacteria > Actinomycetota > Actinomycetes > Actinomycetales > Micrococcaceae > Arthrobacter_M. The sequence continues at coordinate 3,098 of JBBSSN010000034.1, read as the reverse complement.
ACATCCGAAGCGCCGGAATCAAACGCGGCAGCAAGGACCTTCTTGGAGAAGTCAATGAAAGGTCCGGCCTTGGCGACAAAGTCGGTTTCGCAGTTGACCTCCACCATGACGCCGACGCCGCCGTTGACAGCAGCGGCCACGAGGCCCTCTGCTGTGGAGCGGCCCTCGCGCTTGGTAGCACCCTTCAGGCCCTTAATACGAATGAGCTCCATGGCCTTTTCCGCGTCACCGTTGGCCTCGTCGAGAGCCTTCTTGACGTCCATCATGCCGGCGCCCGTGCGCTCGCGCAGAGCCTTGATATCAGCGGCGGTGTAATTCGCCATAGTGAACTCCTCTTTCTAGTCTTCTCTTGTGCCAATTGCATAGGGTCCCGCATGGAGCGGGCACAGCACTGCCGGAATACCAGAAGGCATCCCGGCAGCACTTGCGAGTTACTTGTCTTCGGTCTTCTCTTCGGAGAGGACTTCAGCGGCTTCCTTGGCGGGTGCATCCGCGATCAGGGTCTCGGCAGCCTTCTCGGCCTCGGTGCCAGTGATGACCTCGGCGGCCTCTTCAGCGGAAACCGCCTTGGCTTCGCCTTCTGCGGCCTCGGCACCAACGAGCAGCTCGCGCTCCCACTCGGCCATCGGCTCCACGGGGGCTTCGGTATTGCCCGATGCCTTGTTATTCCGGGCCATCAGGCCTTCAGCGATAGCGTCGGCCACCACCCGGGTCAGCAGATTGACTGAGCGGATCGCGTCATCATTACCCGGAATCGGGAAGTCGACCTCGTCCGGATCGCAGTTGGTGTCCAGGATGGCCACAACCGGGATATTCAGCTTCTTGGCCTCGTCAATGGCGAGGTGTTCCTTCTTCGTGTCAACGATCCAGACGACGGACGGAGCCTTCGTCAGGTTGCGGATACCGCCCAGGTTGGTCTGCAGTTTAGTCAGCTCGCGGCGCAGCAGCAGCAGTTCCTTCTTAGTGTGGCCCGAGGAAGCGACGTCGTCGAAGTCAATCTCTTCGAGTTCCTTCATGCGCTGGATGCGCTTGGCGACGGTCTGGAAGTTGGTGAGCATACCGCCCAACCAGCGCTGGTTCACGTACGGCTGGCCAACGCGGGTGGCCTGGTCGGCAATGGCTTCCTGCGCCTGCTTCTTGGTGCCAACGAACAGGACGGTACCGCCGTGAGCCACGGTGGCCTTCACGAACTCGTAGGCGCGGTCGATGTAGGACAGCGACTGCTGCAGATCGATGATGTAAATGCCGTTGCGCTCCGTGAAGATGAAACGCTTCATCTTCGGGTTCCAACGGCGGGTCTGGTGTCCAAAGTGGACGCCGCTGTCAAGCAGCTGGCGCATGGTTACGACGGGCATGCCGGCGCTCCTTCTATAATTTGACGGTTATTAGCCTCGTACCCCCGCAGACATTTCTGCTGGGGCTTGCTCCTGGTACCCAGAGCGTCCCTACCCGGAAGTCAGTTACTGACCCTCGGACCGAAAGAGACACCATCCGCCTGTTTCCATAGCGGTTCGGGCACGCGTAGTCAGCCTGCACAGCAGACTGCTTTCTTCATCTTACTACAGCGGCGCCTCTTCTTTCGCTGTCCTGCCGCGGCTTTGCTGTCCTGCTTGCAGCCGGGTCGTCTCTGGTATGCGCCGTTCGATCCTCCACAGGCGAGGCCAGTGCTCGGTGATGCACAAATGAGCGATCGGGAGTGCCGCGGTGCGCGGCCCGCGGGAAGCTGGGTGCATGAATGTACGACGACGGTCTGCCGGACTTCGACGCTTGGCGCTGGCAACAGCACTGCTGCAGCTGGGCTTCCCGCTGCACGGGCCCGTGCCTGCGGCCCACGCAGGCGACTCTGCGGTTTCTGCCGTTTCGACAACAGCAGCGGCAGCGGCTGCGGCACGGCGGAATTCGGCCACACCACAGTCAGCAGCACGGCCACAGTCAGCAGCCCGGCAATCGACACCATCGAAGGCCGGCTGGCACTGGCCACTCGATCCCCGCCCAGGGCTCATCCGGAAATTCGATCCCCCTGCCAAGCCGTGGCTCGCCGGGCATCGAGGTATTGATCTGGCGGCGACTCAGGGGACGCCGATCCTGGCGCCGTCCGGTGGAACAGTGGTCTTTTCCGGTTGGGTGGTCGACCGCCCCGTCCTCACCATTGAACACGCACATGGGCTTCGCAGCAGCTTCGAACCTGTGGACAGCCCGCTGCCGGCAGGAACCGCCGTCGTCATCGGTCAGCCTGTCGGCGTCCTGGCAGTCAGCGGCCACTGCTCACCGGTGGGCTGCCTGCACTGGGGGGTGCGGCGTCGCGACGACTACCTGGACCCGCTGCAGTTCATCCTTGACCGGCGGCCCTCAGTCCTGCTCCCGCTCCATCCGCCCTAAACGATCGCGGAAATACCGGTGATGGCCCGACCGGTCACGAGGGTGTTGATTTCGTGCGTTCCCTCGTAGGAATAAATCGCCTCGGCATCGGCGAAAATCTTTGCCATCCCGTAGTCCGTGACAATCCCGTTACCGCCCAGGATGCTGCGGCCCAAGGCAACGCTCTCCCGCATACGTGCCGTAGTGAAGGCCTTGGCCAGTGTTGACTGCTCGTCCTTGGCCACGCCCGCGTCCTCCAGCTGCGCGAGGCGGATCATCATGCCCATCGAGCTAACCGCATTACCCAGAATCTGAACCAGCTGATCCTGCACCAGCTGGAAGGATGCCAGAGGGCGCCCGAACTGCTGGCGCTCAACCGCGTACCTGCGCGCAACATCGAAGGCAGCGAGCTGCTGACCGACGGCCTGCCATGCCACGCCCAGTCGAGTCACTTTCAGCACCTTGTTCGTGTCCCGGAAGCTGTTCGCCCCGGCCAATTTGAACTCATCCGAAACCACCGCATTGGTCAGCGTAATATCGGCATTTTGGACCGTCCGCAGGGAAATCTTGTTTTCGATCTTGGTTGCCGCATAACCTTCGGTCTTCGTGTCCACCAGGAAACCCTTGACCTGGTTGTCGGCCACGTCACGGGCAAAAATAACCACCCAGTCGGAGAAAGTCGCGTTACCGATCCACCGCTTGGCGCCGTTAAGGATCCAACTGTCGCCCTCGCGCCGGGC
>JBBSSN010000033.1:0-13357 GCA_038242035.1 Actinomycetales bacterium | reverse complement strand
TAATTTCATGGCATCTTTAGGCTTCGAGGCAACGGGAGCCGCCCAGCAGGCGGTTGAGAAACACATTGGCACGCTGGTCGCGGATCGCGTCGCGTCGCGGATTTTCGCGAAGGACGCCACCCTGTGGGGTCCCGACGCCGAATCCGAATCCGCAGTCCGGCTGGGCTGGGTGGACGCGCCGGCCGTTTCAGCGCCGCTGGTGGAGCAGATCCTGGCACTGAGAGCGGAGCTGCAGGCCGACGGCGTCACGCACATCGTGCTGGCAGGCATGGGCGGCTCCTCGCTGGCACCGGAGGTAATCACCAAGACGGCCGGCGTCGAACTTACGGTGCTGGACAGTACCGATCCCGAGCAGGTCCGGGCGGCGCTGGCGGAACGCTTGAGCGAGACCGCGATTGTGGTTTCCTCCAAGTCCGGGTCCACGTTGGAAACCGATTCGCAGCGCCGGATCTTCGAACAGGAATTCAGCAAAGCAGGGGTCGACGCCAAGAGCCGGATCATTATCGTCACGGATCCCGGGTCCCCTCTTGAAGCCGATGCCCGCCAGGCCGGCTACCGTAAGGTTTTCACCGCCGATCCGGACGTTGGCGGCCGGTACTCGGCGCTAACGGCCTTTGGCCTGGTTCCGTCCGGTCTGGCCGGTGTGGACATTCAAGCGCTGCTCGATGACGCCGAGGAGGCCGGGGAAGTTCTTCGCGATGACGCCGACGACAATATCGGCCTCGCGCTTGGGGCCGTGTTGGGCGGCACGGATCCGCTGCGCAACAAAATAGTGATCGTGGACGAAGGCTCCGGTATCAATGGTTTCGCCGGCTGGGCCGAGCAGCTGATAGCAGAGTCCACCGGCAAAATGGGAACCGGCCTCCTGCCGGTGGTCGCGGACCGCGACTCCCCCGAGGTCACGTCGGCTGCACCGGATGTACTGGTGGTCCGGCTGATCGCGCCCGACGCGGACGTTGTCCTGGCGGACAATCAGATCGCCGTGGCCGGGGATTTGGGCACGCTGATGATGCTGTGGGAGTTCGCCGTTGCCGTCGCGGGCCGCCTTCTGGGCATCAACCCGTTCGACCAGCCGGACGTGGAGGCAGCGAAGAAGGCCGCCCGCGGTCTCTTGGACAGCACCCCTGCCGCCGCACCGGCGGACTTTGTCGACGGTGCCATCGAGGTCCGCGGGGCACCCTGGCTCGGGGACGTCCGCACCGTGGAGGAGGCGTTGGCTGCTCTCTTCGGCCAGCTGGGAACGGACGGCTACCTCAGCGTCCAGGCGTATCTTGACCGACTCACGTTCGCTCCTCTCGCTCAGGTCAGGGACGAGCTGGCGGCAGCCGTCGGACGCCCGGTGACCTTCGGCTGGGGGCCCAGGTTCCTGCATTCCACCGGCCAGTTCCACAAGGGCGGCCCCGCCATCGGGGTCTTTCTGCAGCTCACGGCGGAGGCTAAGGAAGATCTGGCGATACCCGATCGGCCCTTTACCTTTGGCGAGCTCATTTCGGCGCAGGCCGCCGGAGACGCGCAGGTACTGGCCGAACACGGCCGTCCCGTGCTCCGTCTTCACTTCACCGATCGTGCGGCCGGCGCGGAACAATTCACCTCCGTGGTGGCCGGGCTCTCCGACCAGCTCCCCGATAGCCAAGGCAACTAAAAAATATGCCCCAAACCGATCCAAATAAGAGTCCAAACCCGCTCCGGGACGGCCGCGACAGGCGACTGTCCCGGGTGGCGGGCCCATCGTCGCTCGTGATTTTCGGTGTCACCGGCGACTTGGCCCGCAAGAAACTCATGCCGGCCGTCTACGATCTGGCTAATCGCGGTCTATTGCCTCCGAGCTTCGCCCTGGTCGGGTTCGCGCGCCGGCAATGGGAGGATGAAGACTTCGCGGTGCTGGTCAAGGAAGCGGTGATGGCGCATTGCCGGACACCGTTTGTCGAGAGCGTTTGGGAGCAGCTCGCGGAGGGCGTTCGTTTCGTCGGGGGCGAGTTCGACAACGACGCCTCCTTCGAGGAGCTGAAAGAAACGCTGGACGAGCTCGACGTGCAGCGAGGCACGCGCGGCAACCACGCGTTCTACCTGTCGATCCCGCCGAAGGCCTTTGAACTGGTCTGCCGCCAGCTCTCCGTGCACGGTTTAGCGCAGGCCAACGGAGATGCGTGGCGCCGGGTCGTGATTGAAAAGCCGTTCGGGCACGACCTGGGTTCCGCCCGCGCCCTTAACGAGATCGTGGAATCCGTGTTCCCCACGGATTCGGTCTTCCGGATCGACCACTACCTGGGCAAGGAAACGGTACAGAATATTCTCGCCCTACGCTTTGCCAATCAGTTCTTCGAGCCGCTCTGGAACTCAAATTATGTGGACCATGTCCAGATCACCATGGCCGAGGACATCGGAACCGGCGGGCGTGCCGGATACTACGACGGCGTTGGTGCGGCCCGGGACGTGATTCAAAATCATCTCCTGCAGCTCCTGGCGCTCACGGCCATGGAGGAACCGATTTCCTTCAATGCCGTGGACCTCCGTGCGGAAAAGGAAAAGGTGCTGGCGGCCGTTAAGTTGCCGGATGATCTGTCGAAGCATTCCGCCCGCGGCCAGTTCGCCGGCGGATGGCAGGGCGGTGAGAAGGTCTTGGGGTATCTGGAGGAAGAGGGTATCCCGGTCGATTCCACTACCGAAACGTTCGCGGCGATCCGACTGGACATCAACACCCGGCGCTGGAGCGGTGTGCCATTCTACCTGCGGACCGGTAAACGGCTGGGTCGGCGGGTGACGGAGATCGCCGTCGTCTTCAAGCGTGCGCCTAACCTGCTGTTCACCGATAACAAGAAGGATGACTTCGGCCAGAACGCCGTTGTGATCCGCGTGCAGCCCGACGAAGGAGTCACCATCAGGTTTGGCTCCAAGGTCCCGGGGACGCAGATGGAAGTCCGCGACGTCACCATGGACTTCGGCTACGGCCATGCATTTACCGAGTCCAGCCCGGAGGCGTATGAACGCCTGATCCTCGACGTCCTGCTCGGCGAACCGCCGCTGTTCCCGAGGCATCAGGAGGTGGAGCTGTCCTGGAAAATCCTGGACCCGTTCGAAGACTTCTGGGCCGCCGAGGGCACCCGGCCCGAGGCATATGCACCCGGCAGCTGGGGACCGGCCTCCGCCGATGAACTGCTGGCCCGTGATGGAAGGACCTGGAGAAGACCATGATCGTTAATCTGCCTGGAACCACGACGTCCAAGGTTTCCAAGAAAATCATGGCGATGCGGGAAGAGGGAGGAGTGGTCACCCTCGGGCGTGTCCTGACCTTGGTGGTGCTCACCAAGGTCGGTTTCGAGGAAGAGAACATCGAGGCGGCGAACCTGGCCAGCCGTGAACACCCCTGCCGCATCATCGTTTTATCCGAGGGCTCGGACGCGGAAGATACGCGCCTCGACGCGCAGATCCGGGTGGGCGGTGATGCAGGGGCCTCCGAGGTCATCATCCTGCGCGGCTATGGTGAACTCGCAACGCAAAGTGAATCCCTGGTCTCCGCCCTGTTGCTCCCCGATGCGCCCATCGTCGCCTGGTGGCCGCACGGCATCCCAGACAAGGCATCGAACACCTCGATCGGCCGGATAGCGCACCGCCGGATAACGGATTCGGCCAACGAGCCCGATCCGCGGGCCGCGCTGGAGCACATCAGCGCAACCTATGCCGCGGGCGACACCGACCTGGCCTGGACCCGGCTGACGCACTGGCGGATCCAGTTGGCTGCTGTCCTGGACCAGGTCGATTCCGAACCGGTTACTGGACTGACCGTTGAAGGCGCCGCGGACTCCCCCAGCACCTTCCTACTGGCCGCTTGGCTGTATCGCGCCCTTGGCGCACCCATCCGGGTGGTTGATGACCCCGCGGGAACGGGGATCCGCCGCGTGCTGCTGGAACGCGACGGCGGTAACGTCGAGCTGGTACGCCCCGGAACAGGGGAAGCGTTTTTGACCCAACCCGGCCAGCCCGGGCAACGCATTTCGCTGCCGCGCCGGACCCTGCAGGACTGCCTTGCCGAGGAGCTTCGCAGACTGGACCCGGACGAGGTCTTTGGCGAGGTCATCACGGACGGGCTTGCCCGGCTGCTGGAACACGAGAAGGCGGCAGGGGTATGACCTCCAACCTGCGGATCAATATTCATCCGACCTTCGAAGTCCTCGCCGCCACTACCGCGGCCCGGCTGATTACCAGGCTCCTTGACGTGCAAAGTGACCGGGGCGAAGCCACGGTGGTCCTCACGGGAGGCAGCGTCGGTATCGCTACGCTCAAGGCGGTCGCCGCTTCGCCGGCGTGTACGGCGGTTGACTGGAGACAGGTGAATTTCTGGTGGGGAGACGAGCGTTTTGTCCCCTCCAACTCTGCGGAACGGAACTGTGTCCAGGCCCAGGACTCGCTGCTGGACCACATCGGCGTTGACCCCGCACGCATCCACCGGATGGGTTCTTCCGATGAGTTTGCGGACCCGACGGCAGCGGCCCAAGACTACATCCGCGAGCTCACCACCGCTGCCTTGGACGAGCATCATCGGTACCACGATCGTCCGGATGAAAGCCCTGCACCGACGCTTCCGCGTTTCGACGTCCTCCTCTTGGGAATCGGCCCGGACGCGCACATCGCCTCGCTTTTTCCTGAGATGGCCGGAATCCGGACCAAAGACGCCAACGTGGTGGGAGTGGACAGGTCACCGAAACCGCCGCCGCTGCGCGTCTCGCTGACGTTGCCGGCGATCAGTTCCGCCGACGAAATCTGGCTGGTCGCCGCCGGCAGCGACAAGGCCGGAGCTGTTGGCCTGGCGCTGGCCGGCGCGAATCCGGTACAGGTTCCGGCCGCCGGTCCGCGCGGCCGGTCGAAAACCCTGTGGCTGATCGATCAGGATGCTGCCGCGAAAGTTCCGCAGCAGCTCACTCTCCGACAGGATTAGCGGCCCGCAGTTTTGCCAACGCAATGCTGAGCAACTCTTCGCCTTCTGCTGCCGTCCGCCGTTCCTTTAGATAGTCGAGGTGGCTTTTAAAGGAGTTTTCGGCTGCACCGGTTCCGGCCAAAGCCTGTGTGCCGGAGGCCCGTTTTCCGCAGCGCCGGCAGTCCCAAAACGCCGGGATTTGCATCTGCGGAAGCTGCGCGAAGACCATGATGGTCTCGTGCCCGCTGCCGCACCAATAAGAAATCCGGATGCGGGGCACAAGCTCCACATCCGGATTGTCGTTTTGCATAGGTGATCGGCCGCCAGCCGTGGCGCCCACCCGTGTACCGCTGAAACCACCGCTGATGTGAAGCACCGCAAAGACTCCCTACCTTGGGAATAGCTACTGGTACCGACTATACAGCTTGGCCTGGCTTCGTTCAGCCCGTAAAGCGCATGATCAGGCCCAGACCGACGATGACCAGCCCCCAGGTCAGCCCCAGAATGACGGTAAAGCGGTTGAGGTTGCGCTCTGCCACACCGGAGGAGCCCAGATTGGAGCTCATCCCGCCGCCGAACATATCGGACAGGCCCCCGCCGCGTCCCTTGTGCAGCAGGATCAGGAAGGTCAGCAGGAGACTGGTGATGCCCAGCAGGATCTGCAGAACGATTTGGAGAGTAGCCACGACGGCCTTTCAGGATGTACGGGAAAAAAACAACAGCCGGTCAGCTCAGGCAGTCAGCAGGTGTTTCTCGAACCTGACAATATTAGCAAACTCTGCCGCGTCCAGGCTGGCCCCGCCCACCAGTACTCCGTCGACGTCGCGTTCGCGCAGAATAGCGGCGACGTTTGCCGCCTTGACGGAGCCCCCGTACAGCAGCCGCACCTTGGCTGCAGTATCGGCATCGAACAGCTGCCCCAGCTCGGCCCGGATGGCTGCGCACATTTCCTGTGCATCCTGCGGTCCGGCTACTTCCCCGGTGCCGATGGCCCACACGGGTTCGTAGGCAACCACCAGCCCGGAGACCTGCTCAACCGATAATCCAACGGTGCCGGCACGGACCTGGTTGAGCGTATGCTCCACGTGGGTCCCGGCCTGGCGAATCTCCAGGCCTTCACCGGCACACAGAATAGGCGTCAGGCTGTTCCGATACGCCGCCTTGACCTTGCGGTTCAACAGCTCGTCCGTCTCGCCGTGGATGCTTCGACGCTCACTGTGGCCGACCAGGACATAAGCGCAGCCAAGCTTCGCCAGAAATGCCCCGGCAATGTCGCCAGTGTAAGCGCCCTCGTCCTCGGGTGAGAGGTCCTGCCCACCGTAGACCAGCTTGAGCTTATCGCCCTGCACCAGCGTCTGCACACCGCGCAGGTCCGTGAAAGGCGGGAAGACGGCGGCCTCCACCCGGCTGTAGTCATGCCGTGCGTCGGAAAGGGTCCACGCCAGCTTCTGCAGCAAGGTAATGCCCTGGACGTGGTCCATGTTCATCTTCCAGTTGCCCGCGATCAACGGCTTGCGGTCGAATTTTCCGTTCGTGGAGGTGGTCATCTCTCTCTTTCACTATCGTCAGTGTCATCCAGAGCAGTCAGCCCGGGCAGCTCTTTTCCCTCGAGGAACTCCAGCGAAGCGCCGCCACCAGTGGAAATATGTCCAAACTTGTCATCGGTGAAGCCGAGGGTGCGCACGGCAGCCGCGGAGTCTCCGCCGCCGACGACGGTAAAGCCGCCGGCCGCCGTTGCGTCCGTCAATGCGTGGGCGACCGCACGCGTGCCTTCGGCAAAGGCCGGAAATTCGAAAACTCCCATCGGCCCATTCCAGAACACGGTCCGGGCGCTGCGGATCCGCTCGGCAAATAGCGCAGCACTGTCGGGGCCGATGTCCAGGCCTGCGCAGTCGGCTCCCAGCCGTCCGCCCTCCATGTCTTCCGCCGGGACCACCTCGTGGTCCGCGTCGGCGGCAAACTTGGCAGCGACCACAATATCCGTTGGCAGAACGAAAGTGGTGCCGGCGTCCGCGGCACGTTGCAGATAGTCCCGAACGGAAGGAACCTGGTCCTGCTCCAACAGACTCGTTCCCACCTTGAAGCCCTGTGCTGCGAGGAAGGTGAAGACCATGCCACCACCAACGAGGATGCTGTCCGCCTTGCCGATCAGGTTCTCGATCACCGCGAGTTTATCCGAGACCTTTGAACCTCCCAGGACCACCACGTAGGGCCGTGGTGTTTCCGCGGTCAGCTTCTGGAGCACGCTAAGCTCCGTTTGTACCAGATCCCCCTGATAGGCCGGCAGGAGGCCGGCAACGTCGTAGACGCTGGCATGCCTGCGGTGGACCGCACCGAAGGCGTCGTCGACATATGCGCCGTCGCCCCCGGTTAGTCCCGCCAGCTCGCCGGCAAGCGCGGACCTCGCCGACTGATCTTTACTGGTTTCACGCTCATCGAAGCGGACGTTCTCCAGCACCAGCACGTCGCCGTCGGCCATCGCGGCGCTGAGCCCGCGGGCGGACTCCCCCGTCGTATCCGAGGCAAGAGACACCTTCACGGACTGAGCAGAAGCGATCTCCGCCAAGCGGTCCGCTGCCGGTTTCAGGGAGTATTTCGCTTCCGGTTTTCCTTTCGGCCGGCCCAGATGGGCGCAGACCAATACGCGCGCTCCGGCCTGGGCAAGCTTGGAAATCACCGGGAAAGAAGCCTTGATGCGGCCGTCATCGGTGACGGAACGGTGGTCATCCGGGCCGTCCAGCGGTACGTTCAGGTCACTTCGGACCAAAACGTACCGCCCCCGGACACCGTCAGCGATGAGCTCGTCGAGGGAGTGTAAAGTCATGCTTCCCGCCTAGCCCAGCTTGCTGGCGACAAGCTTCGTCAGGTCGACGAGCCGGTTGGAGTAGCCCCACTCGTTGTCGTACCAGCCGACTACCTTGGCCTGGTTGCCGATGACCTTCGTCAGTCCCGAATCAAAAATGCACGACGCCGGGTCGGTCACTATGTCCGAGGAAACGATCGGATCCTCCGTGTAGCTCAGGTACGGGGCCAAGGTACCCTCGGCTGCCGCCGCCTTGTAGGCGGCATTGATTTCGGCAACGCTGGCTTCACGGCTCAGTGTCACAGTCAGGTCCGTGGCGGAGCCGGTGGGAACCGGAACGCGAATGGCGAACCCGTCCAGCTTTCCCTTCAGCTCCGGCAGCACCAGGCCAATGGCTTTGGCGGCGCCGGTGGAGGTGGGCACCATGTTAATCGCTGCGGCGCGGGCCCGCCGCAGATCCTTGTGCGGACCGTCCTGCAGGTTCTGATCCGCCGTGTAGGCATGGATGGTGGTCATCAGACCGCGTTCGATGCCGAAGTTGTCCAGCAGGACCTTGGCAAGCGGGCCCAGGCAGTTAGTGGTGCAGGAAGCATTGGAGATGATGTTGTGCGCGGCAGGGTCATACAGTCCGTCGTTGACGCCCATCACAATCGTGATGTCCTCACCCGAGCCGGGCGCAGAGATCAGTACCTTCTTGGCGCCGGCGTCAATGTGCTTCTGGGCATCCGCAGCCTTGGTGAAGAAGCCGGTGGATTCGATCACGATGTCCACGCCCAGCTTGGCCCACGGCAGGTTAGCGGGATCGCGCTCGGCGAGCACCTGGATCGTTTTGCCGTCTACCACCAGATTTCCGTCGGCAACCTCGATGCTCGCCTTCAGGCGTCCCGTGACGGAGTCGTACTTCAGCAGGTGAGCAAGCGCCTCGGGGCTGGTCAGATCGTTGACTGCCACGATCTGAAGGTCTGCACCCTGCTCGAGTGCGGCGCGGAAGTAGTTGCGTCCAATGCGGCCGAAGCCGTTGATACCAATACGAGTAGTCACTTATATCTCCTTAGTGCTGTCTCCAGCACACCTAGTGCGACCGGACCTTGGTGACACGGCCGTCAGCTCAGCAGTTCCCGCACGACATTGGGCAGAGATGTGGATCCTATGCGGACGGCGGACGGCCACATATCGAAAGGTTACGGGCCTTTCGTGACCCATCTTACGTTTACGGACGCCCGCCGCCGCAACCGCAGCGGCGGACGTCCGAATGGTGGTCAGCGGTGTTAGAGAAGGATCAGCGACGAAGCATGATTGCGGGCACCGTCAAATCGTTTGGCAACGTCGGCCCAGTTCACGATGTTCCAGAAGGCCTTGACATAGTCGGCCTTGACATTGACGTAGTCCAGGTAGAAGGCGTGCTCCCACATGTCCAGCATCAGCAGCGGTGTACTGCCGACCGACACATTGCCCTGCTGATCGTAGAGCTGTTCAACGAGCAGGTTTCCGCCGATGGGCTCGTAGGAAAGGAACGCCCAACCCGATCCCTGCAGGCCCAGGGCAGCGGCGCTGAACTGCGCGCGGAAAGCGTCGAAGGAACCGAAGGCGTCGTCGATGGCGGCGGCCAGTTCACCCTCGGGCTTGTCCCCGCCGTCCGGCGAGAGATTGTTCCAGAAAACCGAGTGGTTTACGTGGCCACCGGTGTGGAACGCCAGATCCTTGGACAGCTGATTAATGTTGCCGAAATCGCCGTTCTGGCGGGCCTCAGCCAGCTGCTTCATGGCCTTATTGGCGCCCGCGACGTAACCGGCGTGGTGCTTGTCGTGATGCAGCTCCATGATGCGGCCGGAAATATGAGGCTCCAATGCTGCATAGTCGTAGGGCAGATCGGGAAGTGTGTACTCGGTCACGATTCCTCCGTAGCGTTTCTTGTTTATGACCCGGGTTGCCCCGGATCTCCTTCAACTCTTTCATACTATGTCTTTAGTTCAAGGCCGCTGATTTAAGCAGCCACTATTTAAGGGCGTTTATTACGGCGACGGGCCCCGTTACTCGTCAAGCATGTCCATGGTCACGTTGGCGTCGGTGCCGGGAATACCGGTTTCGGTGGCCTTCTTATCCGCCATCGCCAGGAGCCTGCGGATTCGCCCGGCAATGGCGTCCTTGGTCATTGCCGGGTCAGCGAGCCGGCCCAGCTCGTCCAGGCTCGCCTGTTTGTGGGCCACCCTGAGCTCCCCGGCATATTTGAGGTGCTCCGGTACATCATCGCCAAGGATCTCAAGGGCCCGATCCACGCGGGCGCCGGCCGCAACCGCAGCCTGCGCGGAACGGCGCAGGTTCGCGTCGTCAAAATTTGCCAGTCGATTAGCCGTGGCGCGGACTTCCTTGCGCATCCGCCGCTCCTCCCACACCAGCAGAGCTTCATGCGCACCCATTCTCACGAGCAATTCGGCAATCGTGTCCCCGTCGCGGATAACCACCCGGTCCACCCCGCGCACCTCCCTGGCTTTGGCGCCGATATTCAGCCGCCGCGCTGCACCGACCAGTGCCAGCGCCGCTTCCGGGCCCGGACAGGTGACTTCCATCGAGGACGACCGCCCCGGCTCGGTCAGCGAGCCATGGGCCAGGAAGGCGCCGCGCCAGACGGCCTCCGCATCCGCGGCGGAGCCATTGACGACGACGGAGGGCAGTCCGCGCACCGGCCGGCCGCGCGCATCCAGCAGCCCGGTCTGGCGTGCCAGCGCCTCGCCGTCGCGCTCTACCTTGACAACATAACGGTTGCCGCGGCGCAGTCCCCCGCCCGAGACCACCGTAATCTCGCTCTGCTGACCGTATATCTCCGCTATCGCTGCTCGCAGCCGCCGTGCGGTGGCCGCCAGATCAACCTCCGCTTCGATGACAATCCGGCCGGAAATGATATGCAGGCCGCCGGCGAAGCGGAGCAATGTCGACACTTCCGCCTTGCGGACGGAAGACTTCTTAATGTCCAGCCGGGAAAGTTCATCCTTCACTGCCGCTGTCAGCGCCATGGTGCTTGTCCTAACTACCGAAGAGAAATCCTACGCTGAGAAGAGATCCTGATACGCCGCAGCAAGGCGCAACGGATCGTGCACCGCCCGCCCCCCGGACGCACCCACTTTACCGAAGACAACCTCGGCACCCAGCATCGAGGCCGCGCGATCGAAATCCGGCAGGTCCGAGACCGACGACGGATCCGCGAGCACCACATCAACGCTGAACTCAGGCGCATAACGGGATATCACCCGCAAATGGTCCGCCGCAGTCATCCCGGTGGCCTCTTTGTCATTGATGTCCAGATTCATGGTGATGCACCGCTTCGCGGGAGTATCGCACAGCGCCTGGCGCAGTTCCGGCAACAGCAGATGCGGCAGCACCGAGGTGTACCAGGACCCCGGTCCCAGCACCACCCAATCGGCGAGTTCAATGGCCGTGAGCGCCTCCACGCAGGCGGGCGCGTCAACGGGCAGCAGGCGTACATTCTCCACTTCCCCGGCCAATGCCAGCGAGGCCTGGCCCGTGATCGTTGTCCGCTGCCGCGACCCGTCCGCGGAGATCTCCACAGCGTCGCCCTCGATGGTGAGCGGGACGCTGGCCATCGGCAAAACCTGCCCCCGGGCGCCGAGCAGGGCGCCGGCCCACTGCAGCCCGGCCACCGGGTCCCCCAGCAGCTCCCAGAGCGTGACGATGAGCAGATTTCCCATCGCGTGGCTGTCCAGCGACCCGGTGATCCCCGGACGGGAGGTGAACCGATGCTGCATCACATCCCGCCAGGTACGGCCCCAGTCCGTGTCATCGCACAATGCCGCCAACGCCATCCGCAAATCCCCGGGCGGCAGCACGCCCAGTTCGTCCCGCAGCCGGCCGGACGAGCCGCCGTCGTCGGCAACGGTCACGACGGCGGTGAGCTCCGTGGTGAGCAACCGCAGGGCGGACAGCGACGCGGACAGTCCATGGCCCCCGCCCAAGGCAACAATCCGCGGCTCCGCAATGCCAGCGGACAATGAACCCGACGGCGGAATCAGCGGCAGCGGCCCGGTCAGCAGCGCCATTATTCCCGGCCCAGATCACGGTGACGCGTGCTGACCGTTACCCGGGGGAATTGAGCGAGGCGCTTCGCCAGTTCCACGGCCACCGCTACGGAACGATGCTTGCCACCAGTGCAGCCCACGGCGATCGTGGCATAGTGCTTGTTTTCCCGCCGGTAACCGGCCAGCACCGGTTCCAGCGCATGCACATAGCGGTCCACAAATTCACAGGCGTTGTTCTCCACCAGGACGAAGTTGCTCACGTCCTGGTCGAGTCCGGTATGCGGACGCAGCTGAGGAACCCAATGCGGATTGGGGAGGAACCTGACGTCGGCGACGTAGTTGGCGTCCACCGGCAGACCGTACTTGAAACCGAAACTCATCACGGTCAGGCGCAGGACCACCGGCCCGGTCTCGGAAAAAAGCTCGGTCACCGCGCTTCCCAGCTCGTGTACGTTCATCGTCGAGGTGTCGAGCACCATTTCGGAGCCGGACTTCATCTCGGCCAGCAATTCGCGTTCCGCGGCTATTCCATCCAGCATCCTGCCGTCACCCTGCAGCGGGTGCGGGCGCCTGCCCTGCTCAAATCGGCGCACCAGCGTCTCATCGCTGGCATCCAGAAACAGGACACGGAAGGAAATTCCACCGGCGGCAAGCGCGTTCAAGGAATCCCGGATGTCCGAAAAGAGGCCCTTACTGCGCACGTCGATGACGACGGCCAGTTTCGGCAGTGCGTGCGGCATCCGGGACATCAGCTCGGCCAGCGTACCGAGCATCTGCGGAGGGAGATTCTCCACCACGTACCAGCCATGGTCCTCCAGTGCGTTCGCCGCCGTGCTCCGGCCGGCTCCGGACATCCCGGTGACCACCAGCAGTTCCGATTCCACCGGTTTGATCGGGGTCAGATCACTATCTGCCGATAGCGGTGTCGAACTGTGCTCCGTCATCAAAAGGTCCTGTCCAGTGCCGTATTTCCCGTGCAATATTTACTCTGGCAGTATTTTTGACCGCAAAAACTCGCCGTCCCTTTAGCCTACCTAGGATTCCAGAACTTCGCCGGTGGCCATATTGACGGCGGGCGCCGCAACAGCCGCGGAATCTGAGGCCGGGTGCAGCGTGGAGTAGATGGCTGCGGCCAACACCGGTCCGATCCCCTTGACCTGGGCGAGCTCGGAGGTGGGTGCCGCCTTGATTTTACGGACGGACCCGAAGGCCTCCATCAGCACCCCCCGCTTGGCGACCCCCAGTCCCGGCACGGAATCCAGTGCGGAGACGGTCATGGACTTCCCGCGCTTCTGCCGATGGAAGGTAATGGCAAAACGATGCGCCTCGTCGCGGATCCTTTGTAACAGGTACAGCCCCTGTGAGGTGCGCGGCAGAATCACCGGGAAATCGCTGTCCGGAAGCCAGACTTCCTCGAGACGTTTGGCTAGTCCAACGACAAAAACGTCGGCAATCCCAAGATCCGCCAAGGCACGTGAGGCAGCAGCGACCTGTGGTTGGCCGCCGTCGACCACCACCAGGTTCGGCGGGTAGGCAAACTTCGGCTTCAACGGTATCTGGTCCGTGACTTCGCCGGACACAGGTCTACCGGCCGGGACCGTACCGGTGTCC
>JBBSSN010000032.1:0-13400 GCA_038242035.1 Actinomycetales bacterium | reverse complement strand
CGGCATTGAGGCCGCCGCGAACCTGTATTTCGGCGTCTCCGCCAAGGACCTGACGCTGCCCCAGGCCGCGCTGCTGGCCGGCGTCGTCAACTGGCCCGAACATTACGATCCGATCAACGAACCGGCCAACGCCCTAGGCCGCCGGAACATGGTGCTGGACAAGCTGCTGCAGTCCGGAAAAATCACCCACGCCGATCATGATGCCGCCGTTGCCACGCCTGTGAAGCTGAACGTACAACCCAGCAAGCAGGGCTGCACATCGGCTGCATCCGCACCGTATTTCTGCGCTTACATTCGCCAGGTGATCCTCAACAGCAATGCGTACGGGAGCACGCCGGAGGACCGGCAGAAGTTCCTGGACCGCGGCGGCCTGACCATCAAGACCACGCTGGACCCGCGGCTGCAGACCGCCGCGCAGAATCAGGTCAACGACACCCAGCCGGCGGATGATCCGAGCCAAAAGGGAACCTCGCTGGTCACCGTGGAGCCCGGCACCGGCAAGATTCTGGCAATGGCTCAGAACACCATTTACTCCAATGTGGACGCGCTGGGCAATACAAACCTGAACTTCAACGTGGATCAGGGCGACGGCGGCGGCGCCGGCTTCCAGCCCGGCTCAACTATGAAGGTGGTCACCTTTGCGGAGTGGCTCAATGAAGGTCATTCCATGAACGAGGTGGTCGACGCGAGTAAGCGGCTCTACCCCGGCAACTTCCCATGGAAGGCGACCTGCATGCCGGACAAGCACTATTTCGGCGCGTACGACCCTGCTGAACCGGGCAGCTTCCTGCTTCCCAACGATGAACCGGGCGACTACCAGCAGATGACGGTGCTGAAGGGTATTACCCGCTCCATTAACACCGCCACCTTTGCGTCCGCCGCCAAACTGGATCTGTGTGGTCTGAACAATGTCGGCGAGAATATGGGCCTGCATGACGCTACGGACGGTACGCCGCTTGACTGGACCAGCCAGATCTCGAGCCTGATCGGCGGCGGCAAGAACGTCTCCCCGCTGACCATGGCCAATGGCTTCGCGACCTTCGCCAGCGGCGGGATCTTCTGCAACCCGACGGGCATCGTGTCCATCACGGACTACCAGAACAAGGACTATCCGGTTCCCGGGTCGGACTGCAAGCAGACCATCAAGCCCGAGGTCGCCGCCGGCGTCAACTATGCGCTGCAGAACGTCGTCAAGGCGGGGTCGGGCTACGGTCTGGGCCTACCCGGAACGCAGGTGGGAGCCAAGACGGGCACCACCGACGGCTCGGAGCAGACGTGGTTCATCGGTTACACGCCCAAGCTTGCTACGGCGTCCTGGTGGGGTTACTGGAAGGAAGGCGCCACCCGCTACGCCTTGGACTACACCTACAAGGGCAAGTTCTACCCCCAGGTCGATGGTGCCTACATCGCCGGTCCGCAATGGCAGAACTATATGAAGCAGGCCGTCACGTTCTATCCGGGCGGAAGCTTTACCGCCCCACCAGCGAGCATGCTGAGTACCCCGTCGTCGTCGCGGCAGCAAGCTCCGGCTCCGGCTCCCAACAATCCTGCACCCCCCGCGTCATCCCCCGCGTCCACTCCTGCGAAGCCGTAGCGGCATGGCCCCGCCTTCGACCCGTCTGCCCAATGGTTGGCTGACGGGTCTGGCCGTCAGCGCCGCCGCGGCCGCGGGCTGCGTCTCCTACGGCGTCTTTGTGGAGCGGAACTGGTTTGAACTGCGCCGGGAAACGGTGCCGTGCCTACCCGCTGGCGCTGCGCCCCTGACGGTGCTGCACCTTTCGGATATTCACCTCACGCCGGGACAGAGCAAAAAAATGCGCTGGCTACGCTCCTTGGCACAGTTGCAGCCGGACCTGGTGGTCAATACGGGGGATAATCTCAGCCACGTCGACGCCATCGCGCCACTGCTTCAGGCGCTGCGCCCGCTGATGAAATTCCCCGGCGTCTTCGTCCCCGGATCCAACGACTACTTCGCCCCGATGCTGAAGAACCCATTGCGCTACTTTGCCGGCCCGTCAAAGCTTCCCGAGGGCGCACGCCCGGTGCGCCAACCTGTGAGGCTGGACACGGCTGCGCTGCACACCGGTTTTGGCATGGGCGGCTGGACCAATCTGACCAACCGCAGCCAGTCCATCGCGATGCGTGGACTACGGCTCGATTTCACCGGGGTGGACGATCCCCATCTGAATCGGGAACGCTACGCCGGCTGGCCCGCAGGCGCGGTCGGACAGGACACTCACCCCCATGTGAAGATCGCGGTTGCGCACGCCCCGTATCAGCGCGTGTTGGACAGGTTCACCGCTGATGGAGCGGACCTGATCCTGGCCGGACACACGCACGGCGGTCAGGTTTGCGTCCCCGGCTACGGAGCCCTGGTCACCAACTGCGATCTTCCGACCTGGCGGGCCAAGGGGCTCAACGATTGGGAGCACCGCGGGCGCACCTCCCCCGTCAACGTCTCCGGCGGCATCGGCACCTCCCCCGCCGCTCCCTTCCGCTTCGCCTGCCGCCCCGAAGCCGTCCTGCTCACGCTCACCGCCCGCTCCTGACGCCGTCGCCCCTCCCCGCCCAACCAGGTCGCAGTTGCGGCACTCAAACGCGCCTCATACGTGCCGTATGTGCGACCCAGTTTGGAGTGGACGCGGGCCGTTTCGCGATGCGGGCGCATATCCGCTATTCTTGAGAGGTTGCTTTTCCTAACCTTGAAAAAGTTTTGGGCGGGACAACGGATCGGGGTGTGGCGCAGCTTGGTAGCGCGCGTCGTTCGGGACGACGAGGCCGCAGGTTCAAATCCTGTCACCCCGACCACAATGAATATGGGAGATGGCGTCGAGAGATCGGCGCCATTTTTGTTGCCCGCAAGCGGCCGCTGGACGTGGAAGGTCCCGGGCCGGATTGTCGGAGGGGACATGTAGCTTGAAGGCAAAGAATCAGCTGCCCGCAGGGTCCTCCGGATCCACGCACCAGCGGGCAAACGAACCATCTACATATCCACCCGAGGGACGTTCTGCGGCGTTAAAGAAGTC
This sequence comes from Actinomycetales bacterium, assembly GCA_038242035.1. Taxonomy (GTDB): domain Bacteria; phylum Actinomycetota; class Actinomycetes; order Actinomycetales; family Micrococcaceae; genus Arthrobacter_M. The sequence continues at coordinate 10,374 of JBBSSN010000032.1, read as the reverse complement.
AGACCTATACAGCTCACTATGGAAAAGCCGCGACGAGCTGCGCGGGGGCATGGACGCCCGAACTGCCTGGAGTACATCGTCGTACATGAGATGAGTTGAAAAACCCTACCGATAAGGAAGACCCGCTTCCGGAAACCGGGAGCGGGTCCTGATATGCGCATCGCCGCCTGAAACTGGCGCGGCGTTCCTTAGTTTAGAGGGACGGCCTTACTTGGCGCTGACAGCGTCAGGCCAGTTCCCGACAAACCTCGTCGGTGCAACAGCATCCGGCCAGTTCCCGACAAACCTCATCGGTGCAACAGCATCCGGCCAGTTCCCGACAAACCTCATCGGCGCAACAGCATCCGGCCAGTTCCCGACAAACCTCGTCGGCGCAACAGCATCCGGCCAGTTCCCGACAAACCTCGTCGGCGCAACAGCATCCGGCCAGTTCCCGACAAACCTCATCGGTTGGACCGCCGATGAGGTCGGTGCGGATGGGATTGCCGCTGCGTTGGCTGTGGCCGGCAGGGCGCACGCGGATACTGCCACAACTGCGGCAATAGTTAGGGTCTTCGCAAACCTTTTCATCAATTCAGCCTTTGGATCGGTGGAGAAGGAGTGATTTCCAATTGTTGACAACAATTGTAAACTGAGTGTAAACCAACTGTCACAATAGTTAAAGTGCTGACGGCAACTGGCGGTTCGGACATAGCGGCGCGGGCATGAGGAGGACCAAATGGGAAACAGTTTCGGGGACCGGCTGCGGGCTGAACGATTGTCCAGAAGTCTCACTCAGGCTGAGCTTGGGGGCGACCTCTACTCAGCGAGCTATGTGTCGTTGCTGGAAAATGCCCGGCGTGAGCCGACGGCGGAAGTCATCGTCCAGCTCGCCAAGCAGCTTCAATTGGCACCGCATGCTGTCCAGGAGTGGACCACTCCCGTTTCGGCGGAAGAAACCGAGTACCTCCTCGCGGTTCTCTACGCCCGGCAATCGTGGGATATGCGCGACTATGTCAGAGCGGCCACACATGCGGCCAAAGCCGCATCGATGGCCCAGGAGAACAAGGACACGGTGTCCTGGTGGAACATGGCGCATCTGCACGCCAGTGCGCTGTTGAAGAATGCGGACTTCGAGCAGTGTCGAGAGGTCACCAGCGCGATCCTGAAGCATCCCCTCTCGGAGGAGACACCGGGGCTGGAAGTCCGCGCCCGGCAGCTGATGGCCTCGGCCTGCCTCGGCTTGGGGAAGCTGCCCGAGGCCGTGGAGCATGCCTCGGTGGCCGTAGCCCGCGGTGCTTCCCTTCCCCAGGAATCCACGGCCTACATCGCTGCCATTCGGACCCTGATCGCCGCCCTCGCCGAAAGCGGGCGGCTGGATGACGCGTGGGTGCATTGCCAAACACTCTCCGACCTCGATGATGGTTCCATGCTGCCGCAGCTGGCAGGGGAAGTGTGCTGGGTGATCGGCAATGTTGCCTTCATGCGCAATGACGTCGAACAGGGCCTGGCCTACCACGCCAAGGCCTCACTGCTGCTCTCCCCTGCCAGCGATCTGGCGCTGTGGGCCAGGTTCAACAAGGCCACGGCGTCCGTGCGGTTATCCGCGGGCGTCGTGGAACCGGCCACGCTGGAGGCAATCGAGCGGGCGGAACTTGCGCAGTCCGTAGTGGGTGCAAACCTCGCCGACGAGCTCGAGGTGGCCCTGATCCGTGCCCGCTGGCTGTACCTCACGGGCTCACTCGATCCCGCACTCGAACTTCTCAGTGATATCTACCGGCAACGGGAGAGTCTGGCGAAGCACACCGCCGGGGAGGTGGCGCTGCTGTTGGGCAAGACGCACAAGGCCATGGGCCAGTTCCCGGAGGCGCTCCAGCTGCTGACCGAGGCGAAGGAGCAGTTTGCCCGTGCCGGGGCCGGGGACCGCGTCGCGCTGGCGCTGGATAATATACTGGAAATGCGGGCTGCCGGGCGGGTCAGCTAGCTGGACATCGCGATTATTGGACGTTCAGTTGATGGACGTTCAGTTACGGAAAACAGACAGGAGACGGCGATGGGACGAAAGAAGAAGTGGAAGGACATGTCCGCCGGGAAGCGGCGGGCAACTCTGCTCGCGGCCGGCGTGCAGCTTGCACTGCAGGGCGCGGCACTGGCGGACCTGAAGAAACGTACGCCGGCGCAGGTCAATGGCCCCAAAGTCATCTGGGTGGGCGCCTCGTTCATCAATTTCGCCGGCCCTATCCTTTATTTTCTTTGCGGGCGCAGGAAATAGCCGCACGGCCGGGCGCGCTGCGCTAGGCGAAGGTGCGCCCGGTCAGCTTTTCGAAAGCCTCTATGTAGCGCATCCGGGTGCGTTCGACGACGTCGGCCGGCAGTGCCGACGGCGGCGCGTCCGCTGTGCGGTCCCAGCCGGACGCCGGGGCGGTCAGCCAATCCCGCACATATTGTTTATCAAAGCTCGGCTGCGCTTTCCCCGGCAGCCAGTGGTCCGCGTCCCAGAACCGGGAAGAATCGGGGGTGAGCACCTCATCCCCCAGCGTGATGGAGCCGGTGGCAGGGTCCACGCCGAATTCAACCTTGGTGTCGGCCAGAATTATGCCGCGGCCCCGGGCGATTTCCTCCGCACGGGAGTAGATTTCCAACGTCAAGGACTGCAATTGCGCGGCGTTCTCCGCGCCAACACTTTCGACCACGGCTGCGAACGTGATGTTCTCATCGTGTTCGCCGACCTCCGCCTTCGCGGACGGAGTGAAGATGGGGCGTTCCAACCGGGAGCCGTCCAGCAGGCCCGCAGGCAGTGGAAGGTTACACACCGTCTGCGTTTGCCGGTATTCGAGCAGCCCGGACCCGGTCAGATAACCGCGGGCAATACACTCGATCGGAAACATTGTGAGTTTCCTGCAGATCATCGCCCGGCCCGCCACCGCTGCCGGCACGCCGTCGGCAACGGTGCTGCCCAGCACGTGATGGGGGACCTGAAGCTGTTCGAACCACCACAGGCTCAGCTGGGTGAGAACCCGCCCCTTGTCGGGTATTTCGGTCGCCAGAATGTGGTCGTAGGCGCTTATCCTGTCGCTGGCCACCACCAGCACCACATTTGATCCGGCAGCTGCGTTGCCCTCCGCAGGCTCGTACAGATCACGTACCTTGCCGGAGTAAATGTGCTTCCAGCCGGTGAGCTGCAGAGCGCTCATGCCCGATCCGCCTGCTCGTGAACGCTGGCCGGGGCCACGGATATTTCGCCTCGCGCCGCCTTTGCGGCAATGTCCCGGCGGTACTGTGAGCCGTCCAGCTTAATCAGTCCAATGCCCTCGTAGGCCCGCTCACGCGCCTCCTCCAGATCCGTTCCGAGGCCGACCACGGCGAGGACCCGGCCGCCCGCGCTGACGGTCTTGCCGTCGTCGTCCAACGCGGTTCCGGCATGCAGCACGTGCACCGACTCCAGAGCGCTGACCTTGTTCAGCCCGCGGATCCTCTCCCCCGTACGCGGTGCGTCCGGATAATTTTCGGACGCCAGAACGACGGCGACGGCGGCGTCCGGCGACCAGCGCAGGTCGTCGATCTCGTCCAGCTGTCCCTTGGCTGCTGCCATCAGCAGACCCCCCAGCGGCGTCCGCAGACGGGCCAGGACCGCCTGCGTCTCCGGGTCCCCGAAGCGTGCATTGAATTCGATAACGCGCATTCCGCGGCTGGTCAGCGCCAGTCCGCAGTACAGCACGCCGGCAAAAGGAGTGCCGCGGCGGGCCATTTCATCGATCGTGGGCTGGGCTACACGGGAGATGACCTCGGGCACCAAGCCCGCGGGTGCCCAGTCCAGCGGCGAATAGGCGCCCATGCCACCGGTGTTAGGGCCTTCGTCTCCATCGAAAATGCGCTTGAAATCCTGCGCCGGAGCCAACGGAACTACCGTGCGGCCGTCGGAGAGCACAAAAAGCGACACCTCCGGGCCATCCAGGTACTCCTCGATGACCACGTCACCGCCGGCGTTAAAGCAGCTTTGCGCGTGTGCCAAGGCCTCCGCCCGGTCCACGGTGACCACAACACCCTTGCCCGCCGCCAGTCCGTCATCCTTGACTACGTACGGGGCGCCGAAGGCATCCAGCGCGTCCGCGGCCTGCTCGGCGTTGCTGGCCACGCGGGCCATCGCGGTGGGAACTCCTGCCTCGGCCATGATCGCCTTGGCGAAAGCTTTCGAGGCCTCCAGCCGCGCCGCTTCCTGGCCTGGACCGAAGACAGGGATTCGGGCTGCGCGGACGGCGTCAGCCACGCCGGCGGCCAGCGGCGCCTCCGGGCCGATGACGACAAGATCCACCGCCAGGCGGAGGGCCAATGCGGTCACGGCGCCCGGGTCGTTGGCGTCAATGGCGTAGGTGGGAACCAGCTTGCCGATGCCGGCGTTGCCAGGTGCGGCGTGGACCTCGGATACATTCGGGTCACTGAGCAGGGAACGGACAATGGCATGTTCGCGGCCGCCAGGGCCAATCACGAGAACCTTCACGCTTCAAGGGTACTTTGCCGCCCGAGTCACAGCAGTCAACTGAGTCGCAGCAGCTGCACGCAAAACGCGATTTGGGTGCACGTGCTGTGACTCAGATTGTGTGGCCGAGCCCGCCGGCCCGCGCAACCCCTTAGAATTGGCCCATGCTGAACACATTCTCCGCGGAGGCTGCCGTCGAACTGGCTGTACTGGAACGCAGTGGATTCGTCGAGTCCCGACACATCGGTTCCGCAGTCGTCCTGGCCGGTGACGGCTCTGTGGTGACGGCCCTGGGGGACATCAGCGCGCCGGTGTTCCCGCGTTCCTCGCTCAAACCGCTGCAGGCGCTCGCGTCGATGCAGGCCGGCGTTCCGCTGCGTGGGGTTCAGGCCGCGGTTGCCTGTGCCAGCCATGTGGGCTCACAGGCACATATGGACGTGGTGGAGGGGATGCTCAAGGCCGCGGGCGTCACCGAGCAGGATTTACGCTGTCCGGAGGACTGGCCCGAGGACGATCAGACCCGGGACGATTTTGTCCGGGCAGGCCGCGGCAAACGCAAAATCGCGATGAACTGCTCCGGCAAACATGCCGCTTTCCTCTGGGCGTGCAAGGAGAACGGCTGGGATCTGCCGTCCTACCTGGAGCCGAACCATCCCCTGCAGCAGCGGGTCCGCGCGGTGATCGAGGAATACACGCAGGAGAGCGTGACACATACCGGCGTGGACGGCTGTGGAGCGCCGGTCATGGCCGTGTCCCTGACCGGCCTGGCCCGGGCCTTTTCACGACTGGCCAAGGCCCCGCTGGACAAGAATGCCAATGCCCGCGCCGCCACCATCACCACCTCCATGCTGGATTACCCGTGGGCGGTGCAGGGCAGCGGTAAGTCAAACACAATCGTGATTGAAGAGCTGGGCATCCTGTGCAAGCTGGGTGCCGAGGGTGTTTTGGCCATGTCCACTCCCACGGGTGCCGCGGTGGCACTGAAAATGCTGGATGGAAACGGCCGCGCGGCGACGCTGGTGGGGCTGACCCTGCTGGCTGCCGCCGGGGCCGTGGATGTGCCCGAGATTGCCGGCGTGCTGGAGCAGGTGGTGAAGCCGATCACCGGCGGCGGACGGCCTGTGGGTAGCCTGCGGCTGGGTTCGGCCGTCACAGCCCTGCTGGACTGACGCTGCTGGACTGACGCTGCTGGACTGACGCTGCTGGACTGACACTGCTGGAAGGAACACCATGGTGGCGAAGCGGCGGGTGGACATCGAGGCAGGCAGGATGGCGCTGAGGGGCTGGGGCGCCGGCGCAGTGGATCGCTCCACCTTGGCAACAGCGGTCCGTTACACTCTCGAAGAGGTGGCTGCCAGGGCACCGGGAAACTCCGTCGAGGTGCGGGTTCCCCCCTTCGGCGTGGCCCAGTGCGTCCAAGGGCCCCGGCATACCCGGGGGACTCCGCCGAACGTGATTGAGTGCGACGCCGCCACCTGGCTCGAAATGGCCACCGGCCAGCTGACTTGGGCAGATGCCACAGCCGGCGGGCGTGTTGCGGCCTCCGGCCTCCGCGCCGATCTGGCAGGCCTTCTCCCGCTCTGATGTAGGCCCGAAGCACGGGTACCGCGGTCGCGGGTAAACTTAGGGCCATGACTTCCCTGCCTTCCAGCGAACCCGACTACAGCCAGGCACCCGAGCTGCGGCGCGCCACTGTCCGACGAGCGCCGAAGTTCGTTCCATTCCTGATCGCCGGTGCGCTGGTCGGGATACTGGCAGCGGCCATCGTCGCCCTGGCCGGCCCCGGCAGCGCCGGCTTTGACCGCAGTACCGTCTTCGGCTTCTTCGCCGTCCTGCTGGCGCTCCCGGGCGTGGCGCTGGGCGCTGTCATCGCGCTGGTGCTGGACCGCGGCAGTGTCCGCCGCAGCGAGCGGATTGTGCTCGAACGAGCCGACGACGCGCCGTCCGCGTAACCCCGCGGGCAATACGTGAGATAATTTTACCGTGGCACGCGGAGACGGAAAACTTTCCCATGATCTTTTACCCGGAGAAAAAGGGCCCCAGGATGCCTGCGGCGTCTTTGGTGTTTGGGCACCCGGTGAAGAGGTTGCAAAACTAACCTATTACGGCCTGTACGCGCTGCAGCACCGCGGGCAGGAATCGGCCGGTATCGCGACCAGCGACGGCAACCGGATCAGTGTCTATAAGGACATGGGGCTGGTGTCCCAGGTCTTTGACGAGACGACGTTGAACACGCTCACCGGGCACATCGCCGTCGGCCATTGCCGTTATTCCACCACCGGCTCGTCCAACTGGGCCAATGCGCAGCCCACTCTGGGCGCCACCGCAACCGGTACCGTGGCCCTGGCCCATAACGGCAACCTGACCAATACGGCCGAGCTGTATGACCTGGTGCTCGAACGCCACGGCAAGCCCACGTCGGGCGAGATGGCGCAGGGTAATACCTCCGATACCGCGCTGGTCACCACGTTGCTCAAGGGCGACGACGGCCGGTCCCTTGAGGACACAGCGATGGACCTGCTGCCGAAAATCCACGGCGCCTTTTGCTTCGTTTTCATGGACGAAGGCACCCTTTACGCGGCACGGGATCCGCACGGCGTCCGCCCGCTGGTCTTGGGCCGCCTGCAGCGCGGCTGGGTGGTGGCCTCCGAGGGAGCCGCTCTTGCCACCGTGGGCGCCAGCTATATCCGGGACATCGAACCGGGTGAGTTCATCGCGATAGGCGACGACGGCGTCCGCAGCCAGCGGTTTGCGCCCGCCACCCCGGCCGGTTGCGTTTTTGAATACGTCTATCTCGCCCGCCCGGATGCCAACATCGCCGGACGCTCCGTCTACGAGTCCCGGGTGGAGATGGGCCGGCAGCTGGCCCGCGAAAACAGTGTCGATGCGGACATCGTGATTCCGGTACCGGAATCCGGAACGCCCGCCGCCGTCGGTTACGCGGAGGAATCCGGGATTCCGTTTGCCCACGGATTCGTCAAAAATGCGTACGTGGGCAGGACATTTATCCAGCCTAGCGAGACGCTGCGCCAACTCGGGATCCGGCTCAAGCTCAATGCCTTGGAATCAGTTATCCGCGGCAAACGGATCGTGGTGGTGGATGATTCAATCGTCCGGGGCAACACCCAGCGTGCCGTGGTGCGGATGCTGCGCGAAGCCGGCGCTGCCGAGGTACACGTGAAAATTTCTTCCCCGCCGGTACGCTGGCCTTGTTTTTACGGCATCGATTTCGCCTCCCGAGCAGAACTGATCGCCAACGGCGCAGCGGTCGATGAGATCAGCAAATCGATCGGTGCGGATTCACTGGCCTACATCTCAGAGGACGGCATGATCGATGCCACCTTGCAGCCGCGGGATCGTTTGTGTACTGCGTGCTTCACCGGTGTCTACCCGATCAAGCTGCCTGCTGCGGACCGCCTTGGAAAAAACCTGCTGGAGCGCACAGACCCGGCGGATGACACCACTGCCAACGGCTGTGACCCCGGACCGGATGCCGAGTTTGAACCCCTGCTCACGGCCAGCGACAGGAACTCATCCGGTTCGTTAGGTACAGGTTCGTTAGCTACAGAGAAGAAAGAGACGGTATGACATCCGCCGCCCCACGTTCATCCGGAGCCGCATCATCGGCCATCACCTACGCCAGCGCCGGTGTTGACGTCGAGGCCGGTGACAGGGCCGTGGAATTGATGAAGGACGCGGTCAGGGCCACGCACGGTGCGCAGGTACTCGGCGGCGTGGGCGGCTTCGCCGGCCTCTACGACGTTTCCCGGTTGCTGACTTACACGAAGCCCCTGCTCGCCACGTCCACGGACGGCGTCGGGACCAAGGTTGCCATCGCGCAGGCGATGGACATCCACGACACGATCGGCTTCGATCTGGTCGGGATGGTGGTCGATGACATTGTGGTGGTGGGCGCGGAGCCGCTGTTCATGACCGACTACATCGCCTGCGGCAAGGTGGTACCGGAGCGCATCGCGGATATTGTCCGCGGCATAGCGGCGGCCTGCGGGGTTGCCGGGACAGCCCTCGTCGGCGGGGAAACCGCCGAACATCCCGGTCTGCTCGGCGAAAGCGAGTACGACGTTGCCGGAGCGGCCACTGGCGTCGTCGAAGCCGCTGACCTGCTCGGCCCGGATCGCGTCCGAGCCGGCGATGTGGTCATCGGGATGGCCTCGTCCGGTCTGCACTCCAATGGTTATTCGCTGGTCCGCCGCGTAGTTAATCATGCCGGCTGGGCACTGGACCGCCAGGTCTCCGAACTTGGCCGCACGCTCGGAGAGGAGCTCCTGGAACCCACCCGCGTGTATGCCGCGGACTGCCTGGATCTTGCACGCTTCCTGCCCGTCGGCCGGCCCGCGGGCGTGCACGGCTTCAGCCACGTCACCGGCGGCGGCCTGGCCGCCAACCTGGCCCGGGTGCTTCCGCAGGGACTGCTCGCGACGGTGGACCGCTCCAGCTGGAGCCTGCCGGCCATATTCAGCCTCGTGTCCGAACTGGGCAGCGTTCCCCTCCCCGATCTGGAACGCACCCTGAATCTGGGCGTGGGCATGGTGGCCATCGTTTCCGCCGAAGCCGCGGATGCAGCAGTCGCCCGCCTCAATGGTCGCGGCCTGCCCTCGTGGGTGATGGGCACCGTCTCGACGGCTTCCGCGGACATGGATAAGAGCGGCCCGGACTACGTGCAGGGCGCTAAAGGGGTCGACGGCGGCGCCGTCCGGTTGGTCGGCAGCTACGCCTGAGGATTAACTACGCTGCCCCGGCCATAATGGCAAAGGAAGCTCCCTGGGGATCGCTGAAGACTCCCACCCGGCCCAGTCCGGGCACATCAAAAAGCGGTGCAATAACCTCTCCACCAAGTTCGGCTATGGACGCAGCCGTCGCATCAGCGTCGGCCGTGTTAAAGTAGACCGTCCAGCTATTGGGAACCTCCGGCATCGGGTTATGCATCGCACCGGCCACGCTTTTGCCTGCCGCCATCAGCTGGGTGTACTCGGTCAGGTCCCCGGCCGGGCCTGTTTGCCGTTCCAGCCCCGCAACATCCCGGTAGAACGGCAGCACGGACGCAACGTCGTGGACCTGCAGCTCGTTCCAAATCAGCGTCCCGGGTTCATTGACCACTGACGATCCGATCATCCCCTGCGCCTGCCAAAAATTTATCGGGGTACCCGCGCTGTCAGCAGCCACGAGCATCCTGCCCGATCCGGGGACGTCGGCCGGCGGAAAGATCACTGTGCCGCCCGCCTCGGTGATCCGGCCCGCTGTTTCGTCGACATTATCGACAGCCAAATACGTATTCCAGCCGGCAGGGGCTCCGGCCGCCGTCATCTCCGGCATCTGCGCCGACATGCCAGCAACGTTGCCGCCGTTCTTCGTGGCCATGTAATAAGTCATCTCCGGACCCATGACATTGGCGGTAAATTCCCAGCCGAAGATGCCGGAGTAAAACTTCATGGCAGCATGGACGTCCGTGCTGGATAGATCAATCCAACAGGGTGTTCCTTGCGCGTAATTCTCTACCCTGGGCATCGGCAGACCTTTCAGAGTGGGCAGGCAGAGCGGACGCGAAGGCCGCTCCCGCCCGCGCACGGTACCCGCCCGTGCTGCATCCATCCAAGCACCAGGGGACACAGTTCGGAAGAGGACACAGTTCGAAACCGAAACGGGCGCAACAGAAGCCCCGCCGTGGCGTTCCGGATATCTCGATAACCGAACGGATATCCGAATAACCGGAAGCGGCAGGGCTGACGTTGCTGCTGCACTGGACGCCGCCAGCTGCGGGCGACCGTTCGAACCGGCAAAGCTAGCCGATCTGCCGGCTGTCTACCTCATCGTCGTCCTGCGCATATTTGTCCTCGTAGGCCGAGTAATCCGGCTCTACGGGGGTCTCCGGGTAACGGCTGGAGGTGGCACGCCGCTCG
>JBBSSN010000031.1:0-13494 GCA_038242035.1 Actinomycetales bacterium | reverse complement strand
CGGTCCGGCTCGGACCGCGCTCCGGCTAGAGAACGTCGGTGTCGCCGCTGGCCTTCAAATGGTCCACCGCGCTCTTTACCTGCTGTGCGTGCGCCGTCGTCGTCACCAAAAGCGCGTCCGGCGTGTCCACGATGACGACGTCCTTGATTCCAATCAGCGCAATGACACGCTTGGTGTCGGTAACGACCACGCCGGAAGCACCCTCGGTGAAAACCCGGGCGCCCTCCCCGACCACGGTCACATCGTCCACTTCCTTGGCGCTGTTGAGGCGGCCAATCGCGGCGAAGTCACCCACATCATCCCAGCTGAACGTTCCGGGGATCACGGCGACGTCGCCGGCGTCGGCCGCGGGTTCGGCCACAGCGTAGTCAATGGCCGTCTTCGGCAGCGTCGGCCAGATCCGGGCCGTAACTTCCTCTTGCTGGTCTGTTTCCCAGGCGTCAGCGATCTGCGTCAGGCCGGCAAAGAGCTCCGGCTGGTTCTGTTCCAGGTGCTTGAGCATCAGTGCCACCGGGGCAACAAACATCCCCGCATTCCAGTTGTAATCTCCACTGGCCAGATACTCGGCCGCCACCGATTCGCTTGGCTTTTCCACAAATTCGACGACGGCGTGTGCGCTGGGAGCCCCGGGAACGTCCAGTGCGGCGCCGGTCCGGACGTAGCCGAAACCGGTGGACGGATGCGTGGGCTTGATGCCAATCGTCACGATCTTTCCGGTAGCGGCAGTGAAAATCGCCTCTCGGACGGCAGCTTGGAACGCTGCGTCGGGGCTAATGACCTGATCCGCTGCAAAGGAACCCATGATGATGTCCGGATCCCGCCGGTACAAAATCGCGGCCGCCAGCCCGATAGCGGCCGCAGAATCCTTGGGCTCGCTTTCCAGCACGAGGTCAGCATCCTTGATCTCGGGCAGCTGACGGCAGACAGCCTCTCGGTGGGCAGTGCCGGTGACGACGATGACACGGTCGCCGGCCAGCGGCGCAAGTCTGTCGTAGGTGGCGCGGAGCAGCGTACTGCCGGAATTTGTCAGATCATGGAGGAACTTCGGCGCAGCGGCACGGGACAGCGGCCACAGCCTCGTTCCCACTCCTCCGGCGGGAATGACTGCATAAAATCTGTCCAAAGGCTGCGCGGAAGGGGCCTCGCCGGACCCGGCGTCCGGGGTGTGTTGCGTTTGCGTATTCATCACCGGTCATTCTAATGGACTCCAGCCCTCCCTCCCTGGCGCCCCTCTGTGATCAGGGACATAGAGCAAGGAGCGCCTAATTTGAATAAGCTGTATGCGAAGCCTACATTTAGGCCTGAGCTACGAGTGCTCTCGCAACGAGCGTAACCCCGCGTGGAACCACGCTAGCGCCGCTGTGATGCAGAGAGGATTATTGCGTGCCGACAAAACCAGCTGGCACTTTGTACCGCGGCCGAGAAGGCATGTGGTCCTGGGTGGGACACCGTATTACGGGTGTTGTGATTTTCTTTTTCCTGTTGGTTCACGTTTTGGACACTTCGTTGGTGCGCGTGTCCCCGGAAGCGTACACCGCCGTTATCGGCACGTATAAGAACCCGATCATGGGCCTGGGCGAGGCCGGCCTGGTCGCCGCCATCGTTTTCCATGCGTTCAACGGGCTGCGGATCGTTGCCATTGACTTCTGGAAGAAGGGCAATAAGTACCAGGCCCGGCTGCTCTGGGCCGTCCTGATCCTGTGGGTCGTCGCCATGGTGCCGTTCCTGATCCGCCACCTTTCCATCGTTTTCGGGGGGCACTAATCATGGCCACACCTACAATCGACGCCCCGCGCAGCGGCAAGATTGATGTCAAGTACAACCGCAGTAGGGGCGGCAAGGGCAACTTTGAGATGGTTGCCTGGCTCTTCATGCGCCTCTCCGGCGTCGTTCTGGTGGTTTTGATCTTCGGTCACCTGTTTGTGAACCTCATGGTCGGCGACGGCATCCACGCCATCGACTTCGGCTTCGTGGCCGGCAAGTGGGCCAGCCCGTTCTGGCAGATCTGGGACCTGCTGATGCTCTGGCTCGCCATGCTCCATGGCACCAATGGCGTGCGGACCATCATCAACGACTACGCCGAACGCAACGCTACGCGGATGACGCTCAAAACGGTGCTCTACGTGGCGACCGTCGTCATCATCGTCCTCGGCACGCTTGTCATTTTCACCTTTGACCCGTGCCCGGCCGGCGCTGTGACGGACCTCCCGTCCTTCTGCACAGCAAAATGACCAACAACTGACCAGCAACTGACCACCCAGTCAGCGCAGGTTCGGGCCACCGCCGGTAGACGCACGTGGCCATCAGGAAGCACCCACACGCTTTAAACGCAGTAAAGAGAGAAAGAGCCTCCAGTATGCAGGTCCATAAGTACGACGTCGTCATCGTCGGGGCCGGTGGCGCCGGCATGCGTGCCGCCATCGAATCCGGCCAGCGCGCACGAACCGCTGTACTGACCAAGCTCTACCCCACCCGATCCCATACGGGTGCGGCCCAGGGCGGAATGTGCGCTGCACTGGCCAATGTCGAGGAAGACAATTGGGAGTGGCACACCTTTGACACCGTCAAGGGCGGGGACTACCTGGTTGACCAGGACGCCGCGGAGATCATGGCCAAAGAAGCCATTAACGCAGTCCTCGACCTGGAAAAGATGGGGCTGCCGTTCAACCGCACCCCGGAGGGCCGGATCGATCAACGCCGCTTCGGCGGGCATACCCGCGACCACGGCAAGGCCCCGGTCCGCCGTGCCTGCTATGCCGCGGACCGTACCGGACACATGATCCTGCAGACGCTCTACCAGAACTGCGTCAAACACAACGTTGAGTTCTACAACGAGTACTACGTCCTGGATCTGCTGATGGTGGATGAAGAAGTCACCGTCGACGGCGTCACCCGTATCCACAAGCGCGTGGCCGGCGTCGTCTCCTATGACCTGGCCTCCGGTGAACTCCATGTCTTCCAGGCCAAGAGCATTATTTTCGCCACTGGCGGCGCCGGTAAGGTCTTTAAGACGACCTCCAATGCGCACACGCTGACCGGCGATGGCATGGGCATTGCGTTCCGCCGCGGCATTCCGCTGGAGGACATGGAGTTCTTCCAGTTCCATCCAACCGGACTGGCCGGCCTGGGCATCCTGCTCTCCGAAGCCGCCCGCGGCGAGGGCGCGATACTGCGCAACTCCGAGGGTGAGCGCTTCATGGAGCGTTACGCCCCGACCATCAAGGACCTTGCCCCCCGCGACATTGTGGCCCGGTCGATGGCCAACGAGGTCCGCGAGGGACGCGGCTGCGGCCCGAACAAGGACTATGTGCTTCTTGACCTGACTCACCTTGAGCCGGCGCACATCGATGCGAAGCTGCCGGACATCACCGAGTTCGCCCGCACCTACCTCGGTGTTGAGCCTTACACGGAGCCGGTTCCGGTTTTCCCGACCGCGCACTACGCGATGGGCGGCATTCCCACGACCGTCAAGGCCGAGGTTCTGCAGGACAATGACACCGTGATTCCCGGCCTGTACGCTGCCGGCGAGGTGGCATGCGTGTCCGTGCACGGCTCCAACCGGCTGGGCACCAACTCGCTGCTGGACATTAACGTCTTCGGCAAACGTGCCGGAATTGCCGCCGCCGAGTATTCCCTGACCGCGGACTTCGTGGACCTGCCGGAGGATCCCGAGGCCTACACCGTGGAGTTGCTTAACCATGTCAGGACGTCCGACGGCGGCGAAAAAGTCGCGCTGATCCGCAAGGAGCTGCAGGACACCATGGACGCCAATATGCAGGTGTTCCGGACCGCCGATTCGCTGAACAAGGTCCTGGGCGACATCGCCTCCTTCGAGGAGCGGTACCAGCGCATCACCGTTCAGGACAAGGGCAAGCGGTTCAACCTGGATCTGCTCGAGGCCGTGGAACTGGGTTTCCTGCTGGAACTGGCCAAGGTCATGACCGTTGCGGCGCTGCATCGGGAGGAGTCCCGGGGCGGACATTTCCGCGAGGACTTCCCCGAGCGCGATGACGAAAACTTCATGAAGCACTCGATGGCCTTCAAGGTTGCTGAGGGAGCCAACGCCGAACACACAGCGGGCATCCGACTGGGAACCAAACCGGTTGCAGTCACGCGCTACGAGCCGATGGTGAGGAAGTACTAATGAGCCCGATTGAAACTGCCGAAACGGCACCCGAACCCGCGTCAAAGATCGAACTGCCCGCGCACATTGGCGGCGGCGGCGAGATCCCCACCTTCGACATCACCTTGCGCGTGCGCCGGTACAACCCGGAGGTATCCGAGGACTTCGTCTGGGAAGACTACGAACTGACCATGTACGGCACGGACCGTGTCCTGGACGCCTTGCACAAGATCAAATGGGAGCACGACGGCTCGCTCTCCTTCCGCCGCTCCTGCGCCCACGGCGTCTGCGGGTCCGATGCAATGCGCATCAACGGGCGCAACCGGCTGGCCTGTAAGACTCTGCTGAAGGACCTGGACACGAAAAAGCCCATCACGGTGGAGGCTATTAAAGGCCTGCCGGTGGAAAAGGACCTGATTGTGGACATGGAACCGTTCTTCCAGTCCTACCGCGAGATCATGCCGTTCCTGATCAACAAGGGCCACGAACCCACCCGGGAGCGTCTGCAGTCCGCCGAGGAGCGCGCCCGCTTCGACGACACCACAAAGTGCATCCTCTGCGCCGCGTGCACCTCATCGTGTCCGGTCTTCTGGACAGACGGCCAGTACTTCGGTCCAGCAGCAATCGTGAATGCGCACCGCTTCATCTTCGACTCGCGCGATGATGCCGGCGACATGCGCCTGGAGATCCTCAACGACAAGGAAGGCGTGTGGCGTTGCCGCACCACCTTCAACTGCACCGAAGCATGTCCGCGCGGCATCCAGGTCACGCAGGCTATCTCGGAGGTCAAGCAGGCCATCCTCAGCCGGCAGGTCTAACCGCACCGCGACAAAACTACACCGCGGCAAAACCACACAGCCCGGCTGTTTAAACGACTGATGTTTAAACGACTGAGCCGTAGCTGTCCATTAGAACCTTCTAAAGGGCAGCTACGGCTCAGTCGTTTAAACAGGGCATCTGTGCTTAAGTAAACAGGGCCGCTCTGGTTAGGCCCGCCGCAGGGTGCGGGCGCGTCCACGCCTGTCCGCCGGGACGACGGCGGCATCGGCATCCGCTTGCCGCACGGCAGCATAGGCGGCGGTAATCAGGAAAACCTGGCTGACGAAGTTAAACCAGATGAGCAGGCCGATAATCACGGCAAAAGACGCGAGCAAGGGGTTTGCGGTCGCCTTACCCAGGAGCAGACCGCTGAGCAGCTGAAGGATGGTCATTCCCACGCCGGCCAGAGCCGTGGCGCGCACGAAGATGCCCCGGTCCACTTCCAGCCCCGCTGCCAACCGGAACAGAATTGTCGCCGTCAGCCAGTTCAGCAGCACGGCCACCACGACCCCGAGCGCAAAACCCGCAGGATTCGCCACAGCCGGGTCGAGGTACAAAACTCTCGTGATCGTATCCAGAGCCCCGCCGAAGACCACGGTTACCCCTGCCGTGATCAGCAGGGCAACCCCGAGCAACACCAGTGTCCCTGCATCCTTAAGCTTCTTCAACACGGGATTGACCGTCAGCGCTTGAAGCCCCGCTACGCCCCGCATGCCGATTCGCAGCGACGCGATCCAGTTCAGCGCCGTGAAAATGGTTACCAACGCCGCGATGATCGCCGTCCACCCGAGCCCGGCCGGGTTCAGCAGCGCCTGCGGATCCACCAGGCCGTCGCTGCCGTCGACCTTCAAAAGTCCAGGCGCGCTCTTCGCGACACTCGCGACCAAGGCAGCCAGTAAATCCTTATTGGATTTTAGGACCAACGCGGCGATCGAAAACCCAGTAGTGAGCAGACCGGTGATCGAGAAAAACATGATGAATCCGATACCAGCCGCCATGACCCGGCCCCGCTGCACGTTGTACTGGGCCATCATACGTACCGGGCGCAGGGTGTTGAGCCGGGCCAGCTGAAGATTCAGCCACGCCATAAAGACTCCGAGGCGCCCGGCACCCTCCCGCTTTGCGCGGCCATACGCGGCCTGATTGCCGATTACCTCAAGCCGGAGCTTTGCCAACTCGATCGGGCGCGGCTTCGTACCTCGAGGTACTTTGTTTTTCGGATGTCCCGCCAAAGTTCAGCTCTTCCTTTAGTAGCCACGCTCCAGAATCATCATGGACGTAGAGTCCCATCCCCGTCACCGGGAATGTTGCCTCAAAGTCTGCCAGAGTCCGCGCGGCCTCATCGAGCCCTGCACGACTGATATCATGCGCGACCGTGATATGCGGATGGAAATCGAAGACGAGATCCCTGGCCAGCGGACCGCTTTGCAGCAATTCGTGCAACTGTACGCACTCATCAAACCCGGATCGCAGCTGCAAATAGACCACCTCGGACACCGGCCGAAAAGAGTCAGTACCCCTGACGCTGACGTGGAAAGGACGCTGGCTGGCGGCGACTTGGTGTACGTGCCGGACGATTTCGGCCCAGTCGCCTATCGGCGTGGTGGTGATCAGCGTGATGTGCGCGGGAATCAAGGCCGCCAGGCTGTCCCCGAAGGAACGTCTATAGGCAGTGATTTCGGTGGCCAACGGCTCCGGCAACGCCACGATGACCCCCACCCACCGGCACCCGGCCTCCGATGCCAGGGCGACCTCCGATGCAACGCGGCTTCCGGTTGGCTCGGTCATGGCCTTAGCGGCCGCCCTGCAGCGGGAGAAAGCCCATCTTGTCGTAGACGCTGCTCAGCGTCACCGACGCGATTTCGCGTGCCCGCCGCGCCCCGCCGGCCAGCAGCCGGTCCAGCTCGGCGGGATCAGCCAACAACTCGTTCGTGCGGTCCCGCAGTGGCGTGAGGAAATCCACCATCACGTCGGCCAAGTCGGACTTCAGATGCCCGTACATCCTGCCCGCGTAGGCATTCTCCAGCTCAGCGACTGTCTTACCCGTCAACGTCGAATAAATGGTCAACAGGTTGGAGACGCCGGGCTTAGCCTCAAGGTCAAAACGGACCTCGGTGCCATCATCCGTAACCGCCGATTTGATCCGTTTGGCGGCAATCTTCGGATCCTCCAGCAGTTGAATGGAACCGCTGGCGGATTCGCCCGTTTTCGACATTTTGGCCGTTGGATTCTGCAGGTCGTAGACCTTCGCGGATTCCTTGAGGATCTTCGCGTCCGGCACGGTAAATGTTTCGCCAAAGCGGGTATTGAAGCGCTGGGCCAGGTTCCGGGTCAGTTCCAAATGTTGGCGCTGGTCTTCACCAACGGGCACTAGATCGGTCTGGTAGAGCAAAATATCCGCGGCCATCAGCGTGGGATACGCGAAGAGCCCCAGCGTCGCCGCGTCGGTTCCGCCCTTCTGGGTCTTGTCCTTGAACTGCGTCATCCGGGCGGCCTCGCCGTAGCCGGTGATGCAGTTCAGCGCCCACGCCAGCTCGGCATGCTCGGGCACATGAGATTGGACGAAGAAAATGGACTTTTCCGGATCAATTCCCGCCGCAATGTACTGGGCGGCAACGGTCCTGGTCCGCCGCGCCAGGTCACCGGGGTCGAAATCTACCGTCACGGCGTGCAGATCGGGAATGAAGAAGACCGCATCGTATTCGGCTTGCATCGAAACCCAATTGCGCACAGCACCGATGTAATTACCCAGATGCAGTGAATCGGCCGTGGGCTTCGCGCCGGACAGAATGCGTTGACGTGCTGCGGTCATAAAATCAATACTCTCAAAGGTCTGTTGCGTTCTCTCATACGTTCTCACCTGCGGCTAGGAGCGCACGTCGAGCTGGTAATCGACCACGAGGGGGGCATGGTCGGAAAAGCGGGTATCCCAGGAGGGCGCGCGGTCGACGACGGCGACGGCGGCCGCCGCTGCAAGGTCCGGCGTTGCCATCTGGTAATCAATCCGCCATCCCGTGTCATTGTCGAACGCCTGTCCGCGCCACGACCACCATGTGTAGGGGCCTTCGACGTCGCCGGAAAGACCCCGATGAACGTCTTTCCATCCGATTTCCTCGCCAAAGAACCTGTCAAAGTAGGCGCGTTCCTCGGGAAGGAAGCCCGCCCGTTTAACGTTGCCCTTCCAGTTCTTGATATCCAAGGTGGTATGGCCGACGTTGAGGTCCCCGACGACCAGCGCGTGGTCGCTTTCACCCTTCAGCTGCGGGAGCCGCGTAGCCATCACGTCCAGGAAACGGTACTTATCCACCTGTTTGGGCGTGTCCACTGCGCCGGAATGCACGTAGGCGCTGACCACCGTGAGCTTCACCGGCCGCCCGGCGGCGTCCTGGACCTGATAGTCCGCTTCCACCCAGCGCCCGGTGGTCGCGAAGTAGTCATCACCAATGCCGATCCGGGTCCGCAGGGGCCGTACGCGGTCTTTGCGGGAGGCGATTGCGACCCCGGCGCGGCCTTTAGCCTCGGCTTCGGCATGCAGAATGTGCCAGTCGTCTCCGAGCAGTTCGTGCACGATCGCGTCGGGTGCCCGGACTTCCTGCAGGCACAGGATGTCCACATCGCGCGCGGCCAGCCACTGGGCCATTCCTCGCTTATAGGCGGCCCGGATTCCATTAACGTTCACGGACGCGATCCGTAGACCGGTCTTCGCGCTCACCGTCGGCAGCTGGCCCGCTTGAGACTCCGGATCGGGTTCCGCCAGTGGTTCGATAAAGGACTGCGCTGCCGCCGCTGTTTTCGTTGCCATGCTCACTTGTTCCACTTTACCGTTTCCGTCCGACACGCGGACCGCATGCGCTAGTCGACGACGACGCCGCTGACCGTTCCGCCGTCGTCGGACCCGTCCTGCTTACGGCCCGGCGCTGACCCGTCGACACCGCCATCGGCGCGCAGCATGCCCTGGCCGTTGTGCGCAGTGATCGCGATGGTTTCCAGCGCGCGGGACATGGCTGCGGTGTCGGCTTCGGAACCGTGACGCAGCTGTTCCCCAATCAGGCCGGACTGGACCGCAATGATCTTGAAGCTGTGCTCCAGTTTCCGGTCGCGGACACCGGCGGACCCGTCGTCGATCAGCGTGGTTCCCCGCGCGGTGTTGCCGGCCGCGGTGGCTGAGCCGGGGCTGGCGCCCGCCAAAGTGCTTTGGGCCCGGCGGACCTGCTCGGCGCCAAAGCTCGCAGCCTTGTGCACACCGATGTAGACGAACGTGGACAGGATGAGCCAGCCCAGGGCGACGGCGGCAATGAACCAGCCCAGTACATCGTTCTGGTTGGCGGCGAAAACCAGCGCCACCAAAAAAACAAGCGCGAGCACCACAGTGCCCAGGCCGGTCCATTTCCCGGGCCGCTGCCGGCTTGGGCGATTGTCCTTGCCAAGAGAGTACATCTGACCAGTATCTCAAACGCCTTCTCGCACGCGAAACAGGGGCTGCCACGCGAAAGCGGGGCTGGCCACCGAAACAGGGGCTGCGCTCCCCCTGTTTCGCGGGCCGGCCCCGCTTTCGACGCCGATCGGTCAGCAGTTCAGTCCGCGATGATGCCCGCCTGGCGTTCGGCGGCTTCGACGACGTTGGCCAGCAGCATGGCACGCGTCATCGGCCCCACTCCGCCCGGGTTAGGCGAGAGCCAGCTCGCCACGTCGGCAACATCTGGATCGACGTCGCCGACGATCCTGGACTTGCCCGTTTGCTCGTCCACTGCGCGGCTCACGCCCACGTCCAGCACGATGGCGCCTTCCTTAAGCTCGGCGGCCTTGATCATGGCCGGCATTCCGGCCGCGGCCACCACCACATCGGCCATGGCAAGCAGCTCCGGCAGGTCCAGGGTGCCGGTGTGCGCCAGCAGCACCGTGGCATTGATGGACCGACGCGTCAGCAGCAGGCCCAGCGGACGTCCGACGGTGACGCCGCGGCCGATCACCAGCACTTTCTTGCCGTTGAGCGGGATCTTGTGCCGCAGCAGCAGTTCCACGATCCCATGCGGCGTGCACGGCAAGGGTGCATTAACCGGCGAACTGACGTTCAGCACCAGTCGGCCAAGGTTGGTCGGGTGCAGGCCGTCGGCATCCTTCGCCGGGTCAATGCGCTCCAGGATGGAGTTGGTATCGATGTGATCCGGCAGCGGAAGCTGGACTATGTAGCCCGTGGTCCCCGGGTCAGCATTGAGCTCATCGAGCACTGCCTCCAACTCCTGCGCGCTGATATCCGCCGGCAGGTCCCGGCGCACCGAGTTGATCCCGATCTCGGCGCAGTCGCGGTGCTTTCCCCGGACATACCACTGGCTGCCGGGATCCTCCCCCACCAGTACCGTGCCAAGGCCCGGGGTGATCCCGCGGGACTTCAGCACCTCCACGCGGACGGCCAGCTCGCTTTTGATGGTTGCCGCCGTCGCCTTTCCGTCCAGGACCTGGGCCGCCACGGGCGTGCCGAAGGGCGTTTTTGCCCGCTCGGGGCTAATGCTGTTGGTCATCCGTTCACCATTCTTCCAGGCCGGGGTACAGCGGAAAGTCTGCCGTCAGCTTCGTCACCCGGGCGCGCAGGGCCTGGACATCGGAGGCCGTGCCGTTCTTCAGTGCGGTGGCAATGATGTCCGCCACCTCGGTGAACTCCGCCGCACCGAAGCCGCGGGTGGCCAGTGCCGGGGTACCGATGCGCAGCCCCGACGTCACCATCGGCGGGCGCGGATCGAACGGGACCGCATTGCGGTTCACCGTGATCCCCACACCATGCAGGAGATCTTCGGCCTGCTGGCCGTCCAGCTCGGAATTGCGCAGATCAACCAGCACCAGGTGTACGTCGGTGCCCCCGGTCAGGACCGATACGCCCGCCTGCGCGACGTCGTCGGCGTTCAACCGCTCGGCAAGGATCTTGGCACCCTCCAGCACTCGTTCCTGGCGTTCCTTGAATTCGGCGCCGCCGGCAACCTTGAAGGCCACGGCCTTGGCGGCGATCACGTGCATCAGCGGACCGCCCTGCTGGCCGGGGAAAACGGCGGAATTGATCTTCTTGGCCCACTCCTGCTTGGCCAAAATGACGCCGGAGCGCGGGCCGGCCAGGGTTTTGTGCACCGTGGAGCTGACGACGTCGGAATACGGGACCGGGGAAGGGTGCAGTCCGGCGGCAACCAGACCGGCGAAGTGCGCCATATCCGTCCACAGCAGCGCGCCGACCTCATCGGCAATGGAGCGGAAGGCGGCGAAGTCAAGGTGCCGCGGGTAGGCCGACCAGCCGGCGATGATCACCTGCGGCTTCTCGGCGATGGCCTGCTCGCGCAGCTTATCCATGTCCACCCGGAATGTCTCCGGATCAACCTGGTAGGCCGCAACCTGGTAGAGCTTCCCGGAGAAATTCAGCTTCATGCCGTGCGTCAGGTGGCCGCCGTGCGCCAGGGACAGGCCCAGGATTTTCTCTCCTGGGGTGATCATGGCGGCGAGCGCCGCGGCGTTCGCCTGAGCGCCTGAGTGCGGCTGGACATTGGCGTACTCGGCCCCGAACAGCGCCTTCACGCGCTCGATCGCCAGGTTTTCGGCCACGTCGACGTATTCACAACCGCCGTAATAGCGCCGCCCCGGGTAGCCTTCGGCGTATTTGTTCGTCAGCACCGAGCCCTGCGCTTCAAGGACCGCCCGTGGCGCAAAGTTCTCCGAGGCAATCATTTCGAGGGTGTCGCGCTGGCGCCCGAGTTCATCTTTGAGGACTGCCGCGATTTCGGGATCCAGCTGGGCGAGCGGAAGATTGGTCACTGACTGGGCGGGCTGAGTAGGCACTATGACTCCTGGTGGGCGTAGAGAAACTGCTACAGGTCAGGTTACCGGTTGAGGCGCCGTTGCCAGCGGCATGCAGCAGCGGCATGCAGCCGCGCTCCGGGCGCGCTTCAACCGGGAAAAACGTGACCCTCGGCCCAGGCGTGCGATCCGTGGTCGTGCATCTTGCTGCTCCCCGGTGGTGCACCACCTAACGCCAGTTACAACACGTTTAAGTCTAGTGCAAAGGCTTCAGCACGCTGGCTCTATTACAGGCCTGGAACGGCATTACGGGTCCAGGGACGGCACAGGTAACGTTGACCCGGTGAGCGAGACAGGAACTTCCGCAGCGCAACCCGGCTTCATCCTCACCTTGTCCTGTGCCGATAAGCCCGGGATTGTGCACGCCGTCTCCGGCTCGCTGCTGGACGCAGAGTGCAACATTACCGATTCCCAGCAGTATGGAAACCCGGTGACCGGCACCTTCTTCATGCGCGTCGCCGTCCAGACTGACACCCCGTTCTCTTTGCTGCACAGCCAATTGGAGCCAGTGGCGGAACGGTTCTCGCTGACGTGGGAGCTGCACCGCACCGGCGCCCCCGTCCGGACGCTGATTCTGGCATCCAAGTCCGCGCACTGCCTCAACGATCTGCTGTTCCTGCAGCGCTCCGGAACTCTGCCCATCGAGATCCCGGCCATCGTGTCCAACCACCGTGAGCTGGCGGATCTGGCTGCGTTCTACGGCATACCGTTCCACCACGTTCCGGTGACCGCTGGGACAAAGGCCGACGCCGAGGAGGCCCTCCGCGCGCTCATTGCCACCCAAGGCGTGGAGCTGGTGGTGCTGGCCCGCTATATGCAGGTCCTCTCCGATGGGTTGTGTACGGAGCTGGCGGGTAAAGCCATCAATATCCACCATTCCTTCCTGCCCTCTTTTAAGGGCGCGCGGCCGTACCACCAGGCGCACGCCCGGGGCGTGAAGATCATCGGTGCCACCGCCCACTACGTCACCGGCGCATTGGATGAAGGACCGATCATCGAACAGGACGTCATCCGCGTGGATCACGCGCATTCCACCGGCGAATTCGTGGCAATGGGTCGGGATGTGGAGGCACGGACACTGGCCAAGGCAGTCCAATGGCATGCCGAGCACCGCGTGCTGCTGGACGGAACGCGGACCGTCGTCTTCAATTGATTAGTTTCAACTGATAAGTCTTCAACCGATCTGTTTCAACTAGGCTCATGCCATGAAACAACTGATTGCGTTCAACGGTGCCTCTCCAGTGGTCCATTCCTCCGCCTTCGTCGCACCATCGGCCACGCTGATCGGCGAGATGGAACTGGGGGCTGACTCCAGCGCCTTTTACGGCGTGGTGGTCCGGGCCGACACGTCCGCCATCCGGATCGGCTCAGGGACTAATCTGCAGGACAACGTCGTCCTGCACTCCGACCCGGGATTTCCGACGACGGTGGGCAACGGCGTGAGCATCGGTCACGGTGCAGTCGTGCACGGGTGCACCGTGGAGGACGACTGCCTGATCGGCATGGGGGCAACCGTCCTCAATGGTGCGGTGATCGGAGCCGGATCGCTGGTGGCCGGCGGCGCCGTCGTCCTCGAAGGTGCCGTGTTCCCGCCCCGGTCCCTGGTGGCCGGAGTGCCGGCGAAGGTACGACGGGAGCTCAGCGATGAGGAGCTCGACGGCGTCAAGGAGAACGCACGCCACTATGTTGGGTTGGGGCGGGCACACAAGGAGATTCAT
>JBBSSN010000030.1:0-13612 GCA_038242035.1 Actinomycetales bacterium | reverse complement strand
GCAGGACCGCACAACGGTTTTTGCAATCTGACGCCCGTACCCTGGCTATCTTTGCGGCCGCGGGTGTCGGCGGCGCGGCCGCACTGGGTGTCCTGATCGCCCGCCGCCGCAGAAAGCGCCAATTCCAGCCCCTCAGCTGACCGCGGCGTGCCCGCTGCCGGCGAGGCACCCCACGCCACCAACACCGCCGCCATCCTCGCACAGGAGATCAGCAAGTACACCGGTTACGTCCGCAAAACTGCGAAGGCGCAACCACTTATTTGTCCAACAGCCGGCACTCCTAGAAGTCCCAGTCGTCGTCCTCCGTGTTCACAGCCTTGCCGATCACATAGGAGGATCCGGACCCGGAGAAGAAGTCGTGATTCTCATCCGCATTTGGGGACAGCGCGGAGAGGATCGCCGGGTTCACGTCCGTGACAGCGGCCGGGAACATAGCCTCATAGCCCAGGTTCATCAGCGCCTTGTTGGCGTTGTAATGTAGGAACTTCTTGACATCCTCGGCCAGGCCCACCGCGTCGTACAGATCGTGCGTGTAATGAACTTCGTTTTCGTACAGCTCGTACATCAGCTCGAACGTGTAGTCCTTGAGCTCCTGGCGTTTGGCCTCGGAGACCTTCTCCAGGCCACGCTGGAATTTGTAGCCGATGTAGTAGCCGTGCACGGCTTCATCGCGGATGATCAGCCGGATCATGTCTGCGGTGTTGGTCAGCTTGGCCCGGGAGGACCAGTACATCGGCAGGTAAAAGCCGGAGTAGAAGAGGAAGGATTCCAGCAGGGTGCTGGCCACTTTGCGCTTGAGCGGGTCATCTCCTGCGTAGTAGTCCATCACGATCCTGGCCTTCTTCTGAAGGTACTCATTTTCGGTGGACCAACGGAAGGCGTCGTCGATCTCTTTGGTGGAGCAGAGCGTGGAGAAGATGGACGAATAGCTCTTGGCGTGCACGGATTCCATGAACGCGATGTTCGTGTAGACGGCTTCCTCGTGCGGGGTGATCGCATCGGGGATCAGGCTGACGGCGCCCACGGTGCCCTGGATGGTGTCCAGCAGGGTCAGGCCGGTGAAGACGCGCATGGTGAGCTGCTGCTCGTCCGGTGTCAGGGTGGCCCAGGACTGGATGTCGTTGGAAATCGGCACCTTTTCAGGCAGCCAGAAGTTATTGGTCAGGCGGTTCCAGACCTCAACGTCCTTCTCATCCTGAATCCGGTTCCAGTTGATCGCCTCAACGTGGCTGAGGAGCTTGAGCTTGTCCGTCATCGTTCCTTCTCTCTACAAACTTTTGATTCATCTACGAGGACGACGACGGCGGTCAGGTGCCGCCGTCGTCGTTCGTTAGGGGCTACAGAATCAACTTATATCGGTTGTCATAACATACATGAAACGCAACCCTCCACCTCGGTCCCTTCCAGCGCGAGCTGGCGCAGCCGGATGTAGTAGATCGTCTTGATGCCCTTGCGCCATGCGTAGATCTGCGCCTTATTGATGTCGCGGGTGGTGGCGGTGTCCTTGAAGAACAGCGTCAGCGACAGGCCCTGGTCCACGTGCTGCGTTGCGGCGGCGTAGGTGTCGATGATCTTCTCATAGCCGAGTTCATACGCGTCCTGGTAGTACTCCAGATTGTCGTTGGTCAGGTAAGGAGCCGGGTAATAGACGCGGCCGATCTTGCCTTCCTTGCGGATTTCGATCTTGGAGGCCACCGGATGGATGGAGGAAGTGGAGTTATTGATGTAGCTGATGGAACCGGTGGGCGGAACGGCCTGCAGGTTCTGGTTGAAGATGCCGTGCTCCATCACGGAGGTCCTCAGCTCCCGCCAGTCATCCTGCGTGGGGATGTGGGTGCCGTCGAAGAGTTCGGCCACGCGGGCCGTCTTCGGTACCCATTCCTCGTTGACGTACTTGTCGAAGAACTCCCCGGAGGCGTACTTGGACTTCTCGAAGCCGCCAAAGGTGCTGCCGGTCTCGATGGCCAGCAGGTTGGAGGCGCGGATGGCGTGGTACACCACGGTGTAGAAGTAGATGTTGGTGAAGTCCAGTCCTTCTGCGGAGCCGTAGTGCACGCGCTCCCGGGCCAGGTAGCCATGCAGGTTCATCTGGCCCAGGCCGATGGCGTGTGACTGCTCATTGCCCTTGGCGATGGAGGGCACGGAGGTGATGTTGGACATCACGGACACGGCGGACAGCGCCCGGATGGAGGTTTCAATGGTGCTGCCGAAGTCCGGCGAATCCATGGTCCTGGCGATGTTCAGCGAGCCGAGGTTGCAGGAGATGTCCTTGCCGGTCTCGGCGTAGGAGAGGTCGTCGTTGTAGACCGTGGGGGCGGAGACCTGCAGGATCTCGGAGCACAGATTGCTCATAATGATCTTGCCGTCGATCGGGTTGGCCCGGTTTACCGTGTCCTCAAACATGATGTAGGGGTAGCCGGATTCGAACTGGATCTCCGCGAGGGTCTGGAAGAATTCGCGGGCCTTGATCTTGGTCTTCTTGATCCGGGCGTCATCGACCATTTCGTAGTACTTCTCGGTGACGTTAATGTCGGAGAAGGGCATGCCGTAGACGTTTTCGACGTCGTACGGGGAGAACAGGTACATGTCCTCGTCGCGCTTGGCCAGCTCGAAGGTGATATCCGGGACCACCACACCCAGGGAGAGCGTCTTGATCCGGATCTTCTCATCGGCGTTTTCACGCTTGGTGTCCAGGAAACGGTTAATGTCCGGGTGGTGGGCGTGCAGGTACACCGCGCCGGCACCTTGGCGGGCACCAAGCTGGTTGGCGTAGGAGAAGCTGTCCTCGAGGAGCTTCATCACCGGGATAACGCCGGAGGACTGGTTCTCAATCTGCTTAATGGGAGCCCCCACCTCGCGGATATTGGTCAGCGCAAAGGCCACGCCGCCGCCGCGCTTGGACAGCTGCAGGGCGGAGTTAATGGACCGGCCGATCGATTCCATATTGTCTTCGATGCGCAGCAGGAAGCAGGAGACCAGCTCACCGCGCTGGGCCTTGCCTGCGTTGAGGAACGTGGGGGTGGCGGGCTGGAACCGGCCTTCGATGATCTCGTCCATCAGCTTGGTGGCCAGCTCTTCGTCGCCGCGGGCCAGATGCAGGGCTACCATGCAGACCCGGTCCTCGTAGCGTTCCAGGAACCGCTTGCCGTCGAAGGTTTTGAGCGTATATGAGGTGTAGAACTTGAAGGCGCCGAGAAAAGTCTCGAAGCGGAACTTCTTCTTGTAGGCGCGCTGATACAGCTCGCGGATGAAGTTCATCGTGTACTGGTCAAGCGTCTCGCGCTCGTAGTACTCGTTCTTGACCAGGTAATCCAGCTTCTCCTCCAGGTCATGGAAGAAAACGGTGTTGTTGTTCACGTGCTGCAGAAAGTACTGGTGCGCCGCCTCGCGGTCGGCCTCAAACTGGATCTCGCCGTTGGGGCCATAAAGGTTCAGCATGGCGTTGAGCTCGTGGTAACCGAGCCCCTTGAAGGCGGCGGGGATGCCCGCGTCCTTGGTGCCGGCGTCGATGGTTCCCGTGTGGGTGCCGGTTACGGCCGGTGCTGTGACAGTCCTGTCCAAAACGTATCCAATCCTTGATTGACCCGGTCAACGTCCCTAGACGTTCCCATAAGCTCGAAGCGGTATAACAGGGGAACCTTGCATTTGGCGGCAACAACGTCAGCGGCAAGGCAGTAGGTTTCCCCGAAGTTTGTATTCCCCGCGCCGACGACGCCGCGGATCAGTGATCTGTTCTGCTCGACATTCAAAAACTTAATGACCTGCTTGGGCACCGCGCCGTGGCCGGTTTCGCCGCCGTAGGTGGGCAGAACCAGTACGTACGGTCGGTTTGCCAGCAGTGTCTCTTCGGAGGTGTACAACGGAATCCGCGCCGAATCCGCCCCGAGTTTCTGCACGAAGCGGTGTGTGTTGTCGGAGACGGACGAGAAGTAAATGAGTCCGCTGTCCGTGTGCCGTGCGCCGGACTGTGGCCCCCCGGACGATACGGATGACCCGACATCGGCAGATGTTGCTTGGGCCGATACGGCATCGGACGACGGCGGCGGCAACCGGTGCGCCGTCGTCGTCCGGTGATCTGGTGTCCGGTGCGCTGTCGTCCGGCCTTCGTGTACTACTTCCACAGACTGCATTACCGCCGCTTAGTGCCCTGCTGAGCTGTTGAGAAAAGCCGGGCTGTCGAGATGATAAGACAAAATCAGGAGGCTACCGATACCGCTGCGGTTCCCAGTTCAGCGATCTTGTCCGGACGGAATCCGGACCAGTGATCCTGATCGGTGACCACAACGGGAGCCTGCATGTAACCCAGCGCACGAAGACGCTCCAGCGCGTCCGGGTCCTGGGAGATGTCCACGCTCTGGTAGGTGATGCCCTTTTTATCCAAAGCGCGGTAGGTGGCGTTGCACTGAACGCAGGCCGGCTTCGTGTAGACCGTAACGGTCATTTTCCCTGTCCCCTTTTACTTCCCGGTGCCTCTGGGGCACCTGCATCTGCTCGTACCCGGATCTTAGGTACTTTATTGCGGCTGACGGCTGTAAACCGGCTTCGCCAGCGTCCCGGTACTGAAACCCGGGGTGCTTGTTTTCTCTATTTCAATACTACATGTAGTGCACACTGCTGGGAACGACCCCTAGATGATGTATTACAAGTATGTCATTTTATGCACCGGTCGTCCACAGGCCGGGGCGAAGAAATCAGCGGAATCCCGGCTCTGCGGACCGCGATGTCCACAGCCTGTGGAGTACTTAGCCACAAAAAAACGCGGGCGTGTTGCCCGCGGTCCGGCGTGTCGTGTCGCGTCGTATCCGCAGCCCAACCGGGGCGCACTTGAGGCACTCATTTCGCATTTTGTGTGCCGAAGCTGCGACTCAGTTGGGTAGGGGCGGCCGGCGGCTTGGGTAACTCCATCTGACTAGCGCGTTCCTTCAGATCCATGTGGGTCACGGTGGTAGATAACGTCTTACGGCGAAGATCTCGGTAGCATGCTGGAAGGCAAGCTACCTGTAGCGCCAACCGAACAGCGGTAGGAGGTAAGGATGCGTCGCAGAGCTTTGTTCGCGCTGATTTCGGTACTTCTCGTTTTGCTGCTCTTATCCGTGTTCGCTCAGGTGCGGGTTCTCCCGACCGCGATAGCGAACGTGGTTGCCGTATTCCCGGAGGTCAAACCGCTCGTGGTTCCATCCGTCATCTGGGGGGTCATCGCAATCGCCTGCTGGCAGGCTGTTGGCCTCATTGGAGTGCGGCTGGCCATCCTCGCCCGCGACTACAGATTCGACGCATCTGCCTACAAATGGTTACGGGCGATGATTGACTGCCTCCTCGGATTCATCGTGCTCGTTGGGTCGGCTTACATCGCCCTGAGCGTCAAGGGGTACACGACCCCAGGCGTGATGTACGGACTCATCGGCGGAGGTCTCCTGGCGCTGATCGGCGTGGTTTCTCTGGCACTGTTCCTTGCGACCAGACCGGTGGTGCATTTTCCGCATACCGGCCCCGCTCCCCTTCGCTGCGTCGACTAGCCGCGTTCAGGGGATAGAGTCTTGCTGTTGCTAACGTCTGCTCTGGAAAGGAACGCTTATGGTCAATCCGATCCATCTCCGCACCCTGTTGGAAGTTACACGCCTGGGTTCGTTCGCGGCCGCGGCCAGCCGGCTCGGCTACACGGCCTCCGCTGTGTCGCAGCAGATGTCCGCTCTCGAACGCGACACCGGTGTCGTCCTTTTTCAGCGTTCCGCGCGCAGCGTGCTCCCCACCGAGGCCGCCATCGTGATGAACCGGCATGCCGCCAAGGTGCTCACCGACATTGACGCACTGCTGGCGGCCAGCGCGCGGACCCATGCCACCACCACGCAGGAACTTCGGCTGGGAATCTTCCCCTCGCTGGCCAGTCATGTGCTCCCGGTGCTGCTGGCCAGACCCGCATGGCACGATCTGGGGATCAACTTAAAGGTATCGGTGGCCGAGCCAGCTGCGACAATTGCAGGGTTGCGGACCGGCGGGGAATTGGACGTGGCCCTGATTTATCAGGTGGGGCAGGGCGGTTTGGCCTGGCCGCATACGATTAATCGGCAGTGGATCGGAGACGATAACTTCCGCGTTGTCCTGCCGGAGGCCTGGGGTATCCGGGCCGGGGCGCAGATGGCGGCGTCCCAGCTGTCCGATATGCCCTGGATCATGCATCATCCGGGCACCAGCGACGCGTCCGTGATCGAAAGGCTGTTCGCCAGCTGCAACCTGCACCCTACCGTTGCCGTTTACAGCGACGATTTCAACGCCAGCCTGCAATTGGCCGCTGCCGGACTCGGCGCCGCTCTGGTCCCGGAACTGGCGCTACGCGAAAGGCCAGCGGGCATCGTGGTACTGGATGTGCCGGAAATCCGGCTGGCCCGAAACATCTTTGCACTACTGCTCAATGAGAAGCAGACCGCCCAGGTGGGAGTGTTCGTGGATCTGCTCTCCGGGATTCTGCACCGGATGGGCCGGAACCCGCAGCACTGACCCGGCTGTCCGCAGCCCACCCAGGTCCTGCAAGCTACACCTCCCTGCTATCCCCTGCCGGCGGGCGCGATCACCTTTCTAATGATCAGGTTCTTCGCCGCACTAAAGGGTGGGTAAACCAGTCTCATGGTGTCCGGCCTGAGGGGTTTATCCAGCACCGCCTTCCGATGGGAGAAAGTGTCGATGGAAAATCGTCCGTGGTATCCGCCCATACCACTTGCTCCGACTCCGCCGAAAGGCAGCCCGGGCACCAGCAAATGGGCAGCCGGAATACCGAAGCACAAAGCACCTGACGAGGTTTGCTCAGTAAATTCGGCTTTGGTCTCTGCCTGCGCGGTAAAGACATACAGGGCCAGCGGTTTGTCGCGTCGATTGATGAATTGAATGGCCTCATCCGTCCCGGCCACCTCCACGAGCGGAAGCACGGGGCCGAAGATCTCCTCCTGCATCAGTGCCGAGTCCGAATCTGCCCGTACCACCGTGGGTGCCAGATAACGGCTTTCCGCGTCGTGTTCGCCGCCCGTTACAACGTCCGCCGCCTCCAGCAGACCGGTCAGGCGTTGGAAGTGCTTGTCATTGACAATCCGGCCGTATTCCTTGCTGCTGCGCGGGTCGATTCCGTACAGCCGGCCAATAGCGTCCGGCAGCAGTCGCACCAGTTCCGCCACTACCGTCCGCGAGGCCAAGACATAGTCGGGCGCCACGCACGTCTGCCCGGCGTTCATGAATTTTCCCCACGCCAAACGCATCGCAGTGGCAGGCAAGTCCGCTGAATCATCGACGAAGACGGGTGATTTTCCGCCCAGTTCCAAGGTTACCGGCGTCAGATGCTCAGCGGCGGCCCGCATGACAATTCGTCCCACGGTGCCGTTACCGGTATAGAAAATATGGTCAAACCGCTCCCCCAACAGGGCGGTGGTTTCTTCCACCCCTCCTTGCACCACAAATACGGCGCCGTCCAGGTATTGCGGGATCCAACGCTGCATCGCAGCTGATGTCGCGGGCGCCAGTTCACTGGGCTTGACCACCACGGTATTACCGGCCGCGAGCGCTCCCGCCATCGGAGCCAGCAGTAGCTGTACCGGATAGTTCCAGGGCGCAATGATCAGCACGACTCCGAGCGGCTCCCGGATAATCCGCCCGCTCGCCGGCTGGAGCGACAAGGGCACGCTGGCACGTTCCGGTGCCAGCCAGCGCCGCAGATTCTTCAACGTGTGCGTGATTTCCGCGGTGACAAAGCCGATCTCCGTCAGCCATGCCTCGCTCGGATGCTTGCCAAGATCCTGTTTGAGCGCGGCCGCGAATTCGCCGCCCCGCTCGATCAACATCCGCTGCACCGCTCTCAGCCGTTCCACCCGCCAAGCGATGGGCCGGGACGCGCCGGAGTCAAACGCGGCGCGGGCATCGGCAACCTGGGCGGTGATATCCGCGGAAATGTCCTCAGTCATGGCACAAATCTACTCCCGGGTAACAAGCCTAAGAGTCATGTCGATACCATTCTTACCGCGCACACGGTGGCGCCGGGCTGCAACCCGTCACCCGTCCGTCCGTCCAACGAACGGTCACTATCTGCCGCTATAGCTACAGCTGTTCCGGCAGATAGTGACCACTCCTTGCTGGCTCAGGCCAGCTGCGCCCGCACCTCCCGGGCCGCATCAACCAGGTTACGCAGCGACTTTTCCGTCTCGGCGTACCCTCGGGTCTTCAGGCCGCAGTCCGGGTTGACCCAGAGCTGCCGTGCGGGCACATGTTGGACGGCAGTTTCCAGCAGCTGCGCCAGTTCGGCGCGGCCGGGTACCCGCGGAGAATGGATGTCATAGACCCCCGGTCCCACGCCACGGCCAAAGCCGTGGTTTTCCAGGTCATGAACCACTTCCATCCGCGAGCGCGCCGCCTCGATGGAGGTCACATCAGCATCCAGGGAGTCAATGGCATCGATGACCACACCGAATTCGGAGTAGCACAGGTGCGTATGAATCTGCGTTCCGTTCCCCGCCCCCGACGTCGCGAGGCGGAAGGAATTTACGGACCAGTCCAGGTACCGTGCCTGGTCTGCCTTGCGCAACGGCAGCAGTTCACGCAGGGCCGGCTCATCCACTTGGATAATCCTGATTCCGGCCGCTTCCAGGTCAGCAATTTCATCCCGCAGCGCCAACGCCACCTGGTTTGCCGTCTGCCCCAGCGGCTGGTCATCACGGACAAAAGACCAGGCCAGAATGGTGACCGGGCCGGTCAGCATGCCCTTCATCGGCTTCTCCGTCAGGGACTGCGCAAACCTCGCCCACTGAACCGTAATCGGCTGGCTGCGCACCACATCGCCCCAGAGAATGGACGGCCGGGTGCAACGGCTGCCGTAGGACTGCACCCAACCGTGCACCGTCACGTCGAAGCCTTCAAGGTTCTCCGCGAAGTACTGCACCATGTCATTGCGTTCCGGTTCACCGTGCACCAGCACGTCCAACCCAAGCTCTTCCTGCAGCTGAACCACGCGTCTGATTTCGTCCTTCATCAGGCCCTCGTACTGCTGCTGCGTCAGCTCACCCTTGTTGGCCCGGGCGCGGGCGGAGCGGATCTCCCCGGTCTGCGGGAAGGAGCCGATGGTGGTGGTCGGCAATGCCGGGAGTGCCAGCTCCGTTTCCTGCACGGCGGCGCGCGTGGCGTAAGCATCGCGGCTGAAGTCGGCGCTGGTCAGTGCGGCTAACCGTGCCTGGACCTCTTTGCGGTGAACGCCGACGGCGGCGGCACGGGCCGCGATGACGGCCGACGCCTCGTCGATGGCCGGCTGCACCGACGCGGAATCCGTCAGCAGACCGGACAAGGTGACTACCTCGGTGGTCTTCTGGTCCGCAAACGCCAGCCAGCTGCGCAACCCGGCGCTCAGCTGCGTCTCTTCCCGGACGTCGTGCGGTACGTGCTGTGTCGACGTCGACGTTGATACCGCCACTGTGAGCCCGCTTTTGCGCAGCTTATCGAGTTTCGCGGCCGAGGATGCCAGGTCATTGCGCCAAATATTGTGCCCGTCAACCAGTCCCGCCACCAGCGTTTTGCCGGAAAGCGCTGCCAGATCCGCTGCAGCGGGCACCTCACCCTTGAAAACATCGAGGTGAAGCGCGTCGATTCCGGTTGCCGCCAGCGTAGGCAGCAGGCCCTCCAGCGCCCCATAGGGTGTGCTGACGAACAGCGCCGGCCGCACTGGAACTGCCGACAGGTACTCGTAGGATTCCGCCACGGCTGCCTGAACCTCTGTCAAGGGAGTCACCTGGTCCACCACCAGCGCCGGCTCGTCAAACTGCACCCAATCCGCTCCCGCAGCGGCGAGCCTTGCGAGCAGATCGGCGTAGACGGGCAAAACATCCGCCAGCCGGCTCAGCGGGGAGAATCCCTTCGGGGCAGCGTCGGAGGCCTTGCTCAGCAGCAAAAAGGTCACGGGACCCACAAGGTAGGGACGTGTATGCACTCCATGGGCCAGAGCCTGGCTAAATTCCTCGACAATCCGGGTGGACGTCAGTGAGAACACGGTCTCCGGGCCGATTTCCGGCACCAGATAGTGGTAATTCGTGTCGAACCACTTGGTCATTTCCAGCGGCTGCTGCTCGGCGGACCCGCGGGCCAGCGTGAAGTAGCCGTTGATATCCAGCTGCCCTTGGGCATCCAGCAGCGCACCAAACCGGGCGGGTATTGCGCCGATATGAGCCGCGGCGTCCAGCACCTGGTCGTAGAAGGAGAACGTGCCGGGTACTGCACCGGCCTCGGTCAGCCCCAGACCCTGCAGGCGCTTGGCCGTGCTCAGCCGGAGGTCCTGAGCGGCCTTTTCGAGCGCCGGAGCGTCAATGTTACCGGCCCAGAAGGACTCGACGGCCTTCTTCAGTTCCCGGCGGCGGCCGATCCGCGGGTAGCCCAAAATCGACGCCGCGGGAAACACCGGCGTTGTGGCATGTGTGCTGGTGGACGTGAGAGTGCTGGTGGACGTGCTGGAAGTCATGATTGAGGTCCTCTGTCTTTGGTCAGTGCAGGGCAGTTACAGTGCAGGGCAGGTACAGTGCAGGGCAGTTACAGGGCCGATTGCAACCGCATCGAACCGGGTCGGGCCGGGCGCGGAAGCTGGAGCTTATCGAGCACATCCAGCGCCGCGGCATGCTCATTGAAGGTGTAGAGATGGATCCCGGGCGCGCCCGCATCCAACGCGGCCCGGGCCAGATCAACGGTGGCTCGGACGCCGATCCGGCGGCGTTCGCCGTCGTCCTGCGCGCTGGCCAGCGATCGGACCAGATCCGGTGAAGGATCGACGCCGGCCAGCGTCCCGAGCCGCTGCAGCCGTCGGACGCTGATGAGCGGCATAACGCCGGGAATAAGCGGGATGGTCACCCCGGCACGCCGCGCCCTTGCCAACAGATCCGAGTACTCCGATGGGTGGAAGAAAACCTGGGTAAT
This sequence comes from Actinomycetales bacterium, assembly GCA_038242035.1. Taxonomy (GTDB): domain Bacteria; phylum Actinomycetota; class Actinomycetes; order Actinomycetales; family Micrococcaceae; genus Arthrobacter_M. Next base: position 2,686 of record JBBSSN010000030.1, on the reverse strand, counting down.
GGCGAAATCCGCTCCCGAGCGCTGTTTGGCCAAGAGCACCTCAATATCGTGCTCCGCGCTTGGCGATTCGGGATGTTTGGCCGGGTAAGCCGCGACACCGATGGCCACTTTTCCGGCGCAGAGCAACGCCGTGCGCCGCTGCTCCACCCGCCGAATCAACTCGATCAGGTCCTGGGCGTAAGTCAAGGACCCCGGCGGGTGCACGGTGCCAGGAGCCTGCAGCCGGTCGCCGCGCAGAGCCAGGATGCCGCGCACGCCGTGATCGAGCAGATCGGTGACGATGGCTGCCAGTTCCGCAACGGTATTACCCACACAGGTCAGGTGCGCCAGCGGACGCAGCGTGGTTTCAGTGAGCAGCCGGTTAAGCAGCCCGACGGCGATATCCCGGTTGTCCCCGCTGGCGCCGTAGGTGACCGAGACATAGTCAGGATTGGTGCTTTCCAGTTCCCGGACGGTGGTCCACAGGTTATCTGCCGCTGCGGGCGTTCGAGGTGGAAAAAGTTCGTAGGACAAAGCGATCGGTGCGGTATCGATCGTCTTCGGATGTGTCTGGAGAAGGCTTGGAGGTGACATTTGCTGCCCTTGGCTGGATGCCGTTGACGGCCGCCGCCGCCGTGCTAGCGGACTGCGGTGCGGACGTAAACGTAGTCGGAAAAGGAATAACAGAACCGTCTTCCAGATCACCGCAGCGCTCAAACGCGCAGACGGACCGGCATCACCGGCCCCGGGTCTTGGCCCGGGAAGATGATCGGCGGTTCTGTGTGCAAATGTCAGGCCCACATGGGGGCACCCACATCCTCTGGCTCGACGGGTATTCCCAAGTGGGCTTCACCGTGGCCGTTGCGAGGATCGCTGACACGTTACATTCAGTAACTTGGCTACGACTCTACGCAGGCCATAACCGCGGCGCAACCGCCGGCATCGAATTAAGACGCGAGTTTACGCAGCCAAATCCTGATTCAGGAGTGGATCACGCCGCAGCAGTGTCCCAAACCGAACAATCGAAGGGAGCCGCCCTCGCCCGGGGCCATTGCCACCAGGCCGGCCGGCTCTGCCGTCGGCCCGAAAATAGGCACGCCTACCAGACTGGCCCGGCGGACAGTAGCGTATTGCTATGACTCCTGACGATCAACATCCCGCCCAGATGCCAGCTCTTTCCTACGTTTCCGGCACATCGTCGGTCCCGCTGCTGGGCGAGACGATAGGTGCCAACTTCAGCAGGCTGGTCACCGCCAATGCCGAACGCGAAGCGCTGGTTGACGTTGCCGCTGGACGCCGCTGGACCTACGCCCAGCTGGAGGCCGATGTCGACGCGCTGGCCCGCGGGCTGCTGGCAGCGGGCGTGGCAAAGGGAGATCGTGTGGGCATCTGGGCACTCAATTGTGCGCAATGGGTGCAAGTGCAATACGCGAGCGCGAAAATCGGCGCCATTCTGGTCAACGTCAACCCGTCCTACCGCGAGCACGAGCTGCGGTACGCCCTGCAGCAGTCCGGCCTCAAGCTGCTGGTGTCGATGACCGGATACCGCTCAACCGACTGCCGCGCCATGGTGGACGCCGTCCGTCCCGAGTGCCCCGAGCTGACGGACGTCGTGTACCTCTCGGGCCCGGACTGGGACGAATTGCTCGCCGCCGGGAGCATCGTTCCGCCGGATTCTCTGGCTCGGCGGATGGAGACCCTCAGCGCGGACGATCCGATCAATATCCAGTACACGTCCGGCACCACGGGCTATCCCAAAGGCGCCACGCTGAGCCACCACAATATTCTCAACAACGGTTTCTTTGTGACTGAGACAATCGCGATCAGCAATCGGGACCGGATTTGCATCCCCGTGCCCTTCTATCACTGTTTCGGCATGGTGATGGGAAACTTAGGCGCCACGTCCCACGGGGCAGCCATCATCATCCCGGCACCATCCTTCGACCCGAGAGCGACGCTGGCGGCCGTGCAGGACGAGAAGTGCACGGCGCTTTATGGCGTCCCCACGATGTTCATCGCGGAACAGGGCCTGGCGGACTTTTCCGGTTATGACCTCTCCACGCTTCGGACCGGCATTATGGCCGGTTCGCCCTGCCCCGTTGAGGTGATGAAGCGCTGCATCAGTGAAATGAACATGTCCCAAGTGGCCATTGCCTATGGGATGACCGAGACATCCCCGGTGTCCATGCAAACGCAACCCGACGACGACCTCCAGCGGCGCACGGCCACCGTGGGCCGGGTGCACCCGCATCTGGAAGTCAAGATCGTTGACCCGATCACCGGGCTTACCGTGCCCCGCGGAACCGCTGGCGAGTATTGCACCCGCGGTTACTCCGTCATGTTGGGCTATTGGCATGACCCCGCCAAGACAGCCGAGGCCATCGATAAAGCACGCTGGATGCACACCGGTGATTTGGCTCAAATGCGCGACGACGGCTACGTCACCATAGTGGGCCGGATCAAGGACATGGTGATCCGCGGTGGTGAGAATCTCTATCCCCGTGAAATTGAGGAGTTTCTGTACACCCATCCGGACATTGCCGATGTTCAGGTGGTCGGCGTACCGGACCCAAAGTACGGCGAGGAACTGTGCGCCTGGCTTCAGCTGCGAGAAGGTGCTGCACCACTGGATGCCGCGGCTCTTGCGGACTTTTGCGCCGGCAAACTCGCCAGGAACAAAATTCCCCGCTATGTCCTGGTCGTGGCG
>JBBSSN010000029.1:0-14019 GCA_038242035.1 Actinomycetales bacterium | reverse complement strand
GTGACAGTGCCGACGGTGGAGCGCGGGTTGGCGCCCATCCGCTCCTGGTCAACCAGAATCGCTGTGGTCAGCCCTTCCAGCACGTCAACATCCGGACGTCCTAGTGTCGGCATGAAGCCCTGCACGAAGGCACTGTAGGTCTCATTGATCATTCGTTGGGATTCGGCGGCAATCGTGCCGAAAACGAGGGAACTCTTCCCCGAACCGGAGACCCCGGTGAAGACCGTGAGCCGGCGTTTCGGGATCTCGACGCTGACGTCCTTGAGGTTATTGACGCGTGCGCCCTGCACCCGGATCAAATCGTGGCTGTCACCAACATGCCGCACAGCCGGCTGCCGGTCCGTCTTCGTGTCCGGGCTCATGGTGTCTCATTTCTGTTCGGTGAAGCTGCCGTTGCGCTTCCCTGCCTCGCCTGGCTCGATCAATTCAGCTTCACGCCGGCGCACCCGGTACCTTGCCGTCGGCGCGGTCGCAGCACTGGCCGGTGTCTACTTTATCCTTACCGGCGTTGTCGGTCGCGGTGGCGCAACGACGTGGACGGCCGCCGTGCAATCATTGACCGGTGATATCCACCAGGCTTATATCCCGCGGCGATGTAACAGCTTTGGCCGAATTGCTACGAGTGAATCGAGACTTTCTGGCCCCGTGGGAACCCCTTCGCGCCGACGAGTACTTTACTGCCGAAGGCCAGCAATGCGTGGTCCAAGACGCGCTGGAGCGTTACGGGGCCGGGACCACGCTCCCCTACGTCATTGTTGACGGCTCCGGCCGTTTGGTCGGCCGAATCACGCTGAACGGCATTGTCCGCGGCCCCTTCCAATCGTGCCACCTGGGCTACTGGGTAGGTGCTGCGGACAACGGCCGCGGCGTAGCCACGGCGGCTGTGGGATGCATGGTTCAGGTGGCATTCTCAGCGCTGGGACTGCACCGTATCCAAGCCGAAACGCTGCTGCATAATGGCCGGTCGCAACGGGTGCTGGAGCACAATGGTTTCGTTCGGATCGGTATGGCCCCGAATTACCTGAAAATTGCCGGTGCATGGCAGGACTTTAACCTGTACCAGATTGTGCAAAACGACGGCGACAAACTCTCGAAGGCAGGCAGCAGGATCAGCTGAACGCCGTGACCATGGCGGTGCTGAAAGCGTCCAGATCATCGGGCTTCCGGCTGGTAACCAGAGTCCAGCCCTTTTCGGTGCAGGTGAATGATTCTTCATCAACCCAGCTGCCACCGGCATTGCGGATATCCGTCTGCAGGCTCGGCCAGCTGGTCAGGGTTTTGCCCGGCAACACCCCGGTTTCCACCAGGGACCACGGCCCATGGCAAATGGCTGCGACGGGTTTGCCGGCGGTCACAAAGCTCTTGACGAAGCTCATGGCCTCGGGGACCGTTCGCAGCTTGTCCGGATTAGTGGTGCCTCCGGGCAGCACCAACCCTGCATAGTCCCCGGCGGATGCCTTCGCTGCACCGACCGACCCAACCACCTTGTCCACGGGAAACGTGTCGGCCGCTTCGACGTCGTGATTAAACGCCTGTGCCTTGCCGGATGCGGTGGAGACCAGCTCGGGGCTGCCGCCGGCATCGAGAACGGCCTGCCAAGGACGGGTCAGCTCGACCTGCTCCACTCCGCTGGGGGCAACCAAAAACGCGATCTTCTTACCCGCTAGTTCATTAGCCATGCTGCAACGCTATCCCGGTGCGCCCCGGCCGATCAAGGGTTGGCCGGTTGGCGGCTGTGCCGGGCACCTAAACTGGTTTCATGAGCATAAGCGATTCCCCCTCCCCCGGCGTTTTCCCGCTCCGGGCGGACTCCGGCGGCAGGGCCCCGGCCGACGCCTCGTTGTCAGATGCCGGGATCCGGGACATGGTGACAACAATGTTGGAGTCAGGGGTGCTTCCGCCGATTATCCAGGCGGGGCATCCGGTGCTCCGCAGCCCGGCGAGGCCCGTGGCCGGCCAGCTGAGCGCCAGCGAGCTCGAAGCGCTCATTGAGCTGATGCGGCGTACCATGCATGATGCGCCGGGGGTCGGGCTGGCGGCTCCGCAGATTGGACTGCCACTGCAGCTGGCCGTGGTGGAGGATCTGTATGACCTGCCGGAGGAAATCGGCGCGGAACGCGAGCGTTCACCGGTGGAGTTTCTGGCCCTGCTCAACCCTCGCTATCAGGCGATCGGCTCCGGGACCGCCTCCTTTTACGAAGGGTGCCTGTCGATGCGCGGCTGGCAGGCCGTCGTCGAACGTCCGTCGCGGGTGCGTTTGACGTACGACGACGACACCGGGCTCGCGTGCCACCGGGAGTTCAGCGGGTGGGCCGCGCGCATCGTGGCGCACGAAACCGACCATCTGCGCGGAACTCTGTACATCGATAAGGCCCTGACACGTTCCCTTGCCGACGATGCAGAGTACAGCGAGCGCTGGGCCGAGCCCGGTATTTCCCTCGCCCGGCAGGGGCTGCGGTTCTAGTACTGCGCCACGTTTGGACGGCATATGCCGGGCCCGGTCCGAAGCACTGCTAGGCTCCGCAGCATGGACCCCACAGGTACGGAACAGTACATACCCGATGGCACCGCTCCCGATAGCGGGCCGCGAGTGCTCAGGAGCTTCCGGACCGAGTTGGTCAAGAAGGAAGGCGATACGGTCGATGCCGCCTGGGCAGGTGGCATTCCGGCCCAGTATGGCGTGGCGCCGCGTGTCCGGGTGGGACGCACGAAGTGGTTCAACCTGCTCTGGCTGATTCCCATTGGACTTTTGCTGTTGATTATTGGCATTGCTGTTGCGAAGGGTATCCGGGACTTACCGGGTGTTCAGTCATTTATGCAGCGGTATCCGGGTATGTCGAACCTGCCGCACAATGCACCGGTAGGATTTCCGGCCTGGCTTGGTTGGCAGCACTTCCTGAACTTGTTCCTAATGACTTTTCTCATCCGCTCCGGCGTCACCATAATGGCGGACCACCCGAGGTTCTACTGGACCCGGAATTCGACCCCGGGCCGGGACTGGTTCCGGATGCAGAAACCCGTTCCACCGGATCCGCTGTATACGGCGAAACAGGATTCCATCACCCTTCCGGACGGAGTCGGTCTGCCCGGCCGGCGGCATTCAATCGGGCTGGCACGCTGGTGGCATCTTGGCATCGATACCCTGTGGCTGTTGAACGGGATTGTCTTTTTCGTCCTGATCTTCAGCACCGGGCAATGGATGCGGCTGGTACCGATGAGCTGGGATGTGATTCCCAACGCGATTTCCGTGGCGATCCAGTACCTTTCGCTGGACTGGCCGGCGGAAACCGGCTGGGTCAATTACAACAGTCTGCAGCTGATCGCGTACTTCCTGACGGTTTTCATCGCCGCTCCGGCTGCCCTGCTGACCGGGTTGGGCATGTCACCGGCGCTCTCCACCAGATTTCGCCGGATCAGCTCCTTGTTCAGCATTCAGGCTGAGTATTTGAGGCTTTGAGCACCACCCAATCGTGCGGTTCAGCACCACAGTTCGTGCGAGAGAGCGCCAGTGGCGGTGTGGCTGAGAACCACTGACGCCCTCCGGCATGGATTACGCGCTGACCAGCGCGGTGTGCTCCCTCATGTTGTAGGTGCCGGTCTCGACCCAGATGGTGTTGTGGATGATCCGGTCCATGATTGCGTCCGCATGAACACCGGAGCCGAGGCGCTGGTGCCAATCCTTCTGCGAATACTGGGTGCAGAACACCGTTGACGTTTCACCGTAGCGGCGCTCCATCAGCTCCAGCAACATGCCGCGCATCGATTCCGTCGGCCGGTCCAGCAACCACTCGTCAATAACGAGCAACGTGAACGCAGCGTACTTGCGGAGGAATTTCCCGGACCCGCCAGGGCTGTCTTGCGCGGCGACCCAGGCTTCCTCGAGGTCGGGCATGCGGACGTAGTGGGCTCGGATGCGGTGTTCGCAGGCGCGTTTGGCGATAGCGCAGCCGAGATACGATTTTCCCGAGCCGGTGAATCCCTGGAAGACAACGTTCTGCTGTCGGGCCACGAAGGAGCAGGTGCCGAGTTGGGTTAGCAGTTCTCGGTTGAGGCTGCGTTCGTCGAGGAGGTCGATGCGGCGCAGGTCAGCGTTCGGGTAACGCAGCCCGGCCCGCCGGATCAGGCCCTCGACTTTGGAGTGAGTAAAGGTGGAATACGCGTCATCGACGACTAGTCGCACCCGTTCTTCGAACGGCATGCCGAGGCTGAGCGTCTCGTCCTGACTGTCGATCGCGTCCAAGAGTTCACCGGCGTTCATTTCGCGCAGCTTGCGTTTGGTCTCCCCGTCCAGCCGGCTCATCGGGTGCCGCCGGCGTAGTAGGCGCTCCCACGGACGTATCCGCCGTCCTCAGCCGCAGAATCATCGGGGACGTGCCCCGTTTTATCTTGCCCGGTGTCGAGAATCGGCCGCAGGTGCGCGTAACGGGGAGAGCGGATCGGCCCGCGCAACGCCAGCATGCAGGCCGCTTCGACCCGGCCCGGGGAGAACCGACGTGAGAGGCGCAGCACTGCCAAGGCTGGGTCGAAGCCAGCCTCCTCGATGGAGGCTGCTTCGAAGATCTTACCGATCACCGTCACCGTAGCCGGGCCCATCCGGGCTGCCCAGTCATCGATCCGGACCCGGTCCCAGGCCTGCCAACTGCGCCCCTCAGGCAAGTCCGCGTCGTTCGTCTGATACTGATTCACTGTGCTTGCAGGCAGTAGCAGGTGGCTGGTCAGTCGCTCATCACCCCGATAGACCTCCACCATCGTGTCCGTCACGCGAAGGTCAACATGGGCGCCGATGTGGCCAAAGGGCACGGAGTAGAAGTTCTTCGCCCAGACCACGTGAGCGTTGTTGTTCACCTTGCGTTTATAGATCCACGTACTGATCTCGAACGGAACTGCCGGTAGCGGTTGCATCAGCGGCTGTTCCTCGGTGGTGAACACGCTCAGCCGGGACCCGGCGCGTTTCTGGAAAGGCTGCCGGTTATAGGCATCGATCTGTTCCCGGATCCGGATGCGCAACTGAGCCAACGACGTGAACTGCTCGTGCCTAAGTCCCGCGATAATCCAGGTCGCAACATGAGAGACCGTGTTTTCCACGCTCGCCTTGTCTTTTGGAGCCCGAACTCTGCCCGGCAATACCGCGGCCGAATAATGCGCCGCCATCTCCCGATAAGCATCATTGAGAACGACTTCGCCCTCACGGGGATGTGAAATCACCCCGGTCTTCAGGTTATCGGGCACCAGACGTGGAACGCTGCCGCCGAAGAAAGCGAACATCGCCACATGAGCACGCAGCCACGACTCCTGACGCATATCCAGGCTCGCCTCCACGAACGCGTATCGGCTGAACGGCAGGCAAGCGACAAACAAATACACCCTCGAGATCTCACCCGTGGTCGGATCTAGCAGCTGCATCGTGGGCCCGGACCAGTCCACCTCGATGCTGCGGGCAGCCTTGTGACCAACCCGGGACGATGCCCCAGTCACGGCGGCGTGCCCGCCATAAAGCCGACAGAACCTGTCGTAACTCATGACCGCCTGCCCGGCCCGAGAAGTCGCGTCGACATACTCCTGGTGCAAAAGCTTCAACGTCACCCCAACCCGCGCCAGCTCGGTGTGCACCCGAGCCCAGTCCGGCTGCACGAACACGCTCTCCCGGACCCCACGGCCGGGAAACAACGCCGCATATACCTCGGCCTCCGACAGCTCGGCAACGTCATCCCAACCAAGTCCTGCCAACTCCGCCGCATCCAGGACAGCCTGAATACTGTGCCGGGATATCTTATGAGCGGACTCAATCGCTCTACGCGACAGATTTTGATTGCGCAGCTGCAACACCAGCTTCGCTTTGATCTTCCGTACCATTACCGGTACTCCTTCCACCACGTGGCCATCACATGGTGGAAGGAGCCTTTCAGGTGGTGCTCAACCACACCAATAGCAATACCCGACAGTGGCGCTCACCCGCACCACAGGCGGAGCCCACAGAAGCCAATATTCATTCAGGCAGCCCGCTCGCTGCATTTTCTCGTGTTGTGCTGGTTTGTTCTGTTCATCGTGGTGCATGTGACTTTGGTGCTGACTACCGGCGCGCTGCGAAACCTCAACCACATGTACGCCGGGGCCGACAATGAGTCCTGGCTCGGATTCTCAATCTTCGCCGTCTCCATGGTGATTGTGATCGTAGCCTGGGTCGCCGCCACTCCCCTGACCTACCGCTACCCACGCAAGGTCCAGAAAGTTGGCTATGCCCTGATCGGACCTGCGGAGCGGCTTTTTGAACACATTGACTCCAAACCCGGGCAGTACAGCGAAAAAGACATTTCCCCCTATTTCTGGCACAACGGAAAGTACCCGGAAACACAGGAATATCAGCAATTGCGCGCCGGGAATTTCCGCGATTACCGGCTCCGGATCAACGGCTTGGTGGAAAATCCAGTGGAGTTGGATCTGGAACAACTCCGCGCGCTCCCGCAGCACGAACAAATCACGCAGCATTTCTGCATTCAAGGTTGGTCAGGTGTGGCCAAATGGGGCGGCATCTCGATGCAGACCATAATGGACCTCGCGAAGCCGAAGCCGGAGGCAAAGTGGGTTATTTTCTACTCCTTCGCCGAAGGGCCGGACACGGGGATCTACTATGACGCGCAGCCGATCGGGCAAATGGCTTACCGGCTGACGATGCTCGCGTATGACATGAATGATGAGCCGTTGTCCTTCGGCCACGGTGCGCCGCTGCGGCTGCGCAACGAGGTGCAGCTGGGCTTCAAACTGGTCAAGTGGATCAAGGGTATCGAGTTCGTGGAACACTTCTCCGAGGTTGGTGGGGGCCAGGGCGGCTACAACAATGACCACGAATTCTTCGGCTACCGGCAGTCCATCTGAGTCAGCCGTTGAGCAGCTGCCGCAGGACGTAGGGCAGGATCCCGCCGTGCACGTAGTAGGCTTCCTCGGCCGGAGTATCGATCCGAAGCTTCGTGGTGATTTCGCGGGTTGCTCCATCGGCCTCGATCCGGACGGTAACCTCCCGCGGCAGCGGATCACTGCCCGCCAGTCCGATCACCGAATACTCCTCAAATCCGGTTAGTCCCAGGGTCTCGGGGCTCTCTCCATCGGTGAATTGCAGCGGCAGGACGCCCATGCCAATGAGATTTGACCGGTGGATCCGTTCGAAGGATGCGGCGATGACCGCCCGGACCCCCAGCAGCGTGGTGCCCTTTGCGGCCCAGTCCCGTGATGACCCGGACCCGTAGTCCGCGCCAGCCAGGACTACCAGCGGCGTGCCCTCCGCGGCATATGCCATGGCCGCGTCAAAGATGCTCTCCGTCGCGCCGTCCTGACCGCGTCTGGTGAACCCTCCCTCCACGTCGGGGACCAGCTGGTTACGCAGCCTGATATTGGCAAAAGTACCGCGGATCATGACATTGTGATTGCCGCGGCGTGAGCCGTAGGAATTGAAATCCGCCGCCTCGACACCAAGCTCTTGGAGGTACTGTCCCGCCGGCGAGTCCTTGCGGATGTTGCCTGCCGGTGAAATGTGGTCCGTGGTGACCGAATCTCCCAACAGCGCCAGCACCCGGGCGCCCCTGATGTCCTTCACCGGTGCGGGCTCCCTTTCCATCCCGTCAAAGTACGGCGGACGGCGCACGTAGCTGGACTCCTCGTCCCACGCGAACATGTCCCCCTCGGGGACGTCCATTCCACGCCAATTCTCATCTCCCCGGTAGACGTCCGAGTAGCCTTCGGTAAACATTTTTGCTTCCAGATTCGCGTCCACGACCACCTTGATTTCCGCCGTCGTCGGCCAGATGTCGCGCAGGTACACGGGCTGCCCGTCCTGATCCTTGCCGAGCGGATCCGTCAGGAGATCGATCTGCATGGTGCCGGCCAGGGCGTAGGCAATCACCAGCGGCGGTGAGGCCAGGAAGTTCATTTTCACCTCCGGATGGATCCGGCCTTCAAAGTTCCGGTTGCCCGAGAGGACGGCGGAAACGCTGAGGTCCTTCCCGGTCACCGCCGCGCTCACCTCGGGAATCAGCGGCCCGGAGTTGCCGATGCACGTCGTGCATCCATACCCCACCAGGTCGAACCCGAGTTTCTCCAGATACGGCGTGAGCCCGGAGCGGTTGAAGTAATCGGTCACGACCCGGGATCCCGGTGCCAAGGTGGTCTTCACCCATGGTTTGCTGCTCAGCCCCCGTTCCACCGCCTTCTTGGCCAGCAGACCGGCTCCGATCATCACCGAAGGGTTAGAGGTATTCGTGCACGAGGTAATGGCTGCGATAACGACGTCTCCGTGATCAATGCGCAGTTTCGTGCCATCCAGCACCAGTTCAGCCGGATCGCTGGGCCATTGCAGCGTTTCCGGATCTTCGGAACCGTCATCGCCCGGGTAACCGCGGGGAGGGTCATCGCGCGGGATGCGCCTGCTGATGGAGATCGGGTCACTGGCGGGAAAGGAATCGGCGGAGGCGTCGTCCAATCCGCCGTTCCGCACCGCCGTCACCTGGGACTCACCGGCCAGCAGCCCGCGGATGGCCCGCTTGGCGCTGCCGAGCGGGATGCGGTCCTGCGGACGTTTTGGCCCGGCAATGCAGGGGCGCACGCTGGCCAGATCGAGTTCAACGACCTGGCTGTAATCCGGGGTGTGCTGCGGATCGTGCCAGAGGCCTTGCTCCCGCGCATAGGCCTCCACCAGATGGATCTGGTGTTCCGGTCGACCCGTCAGTCGAAGGTAATCAAGCGTCTCGCTGTCGATCGGGAAGATGGCACAGGTGGAACCATACTCGGGGCTCATATTGCCCAGCGTGGCGCGGTTGGCCAGCGGAACGTTCGCTACGCCGGGACCGAAGAATTCAACGAATTTCCCCACTACGCGCGTCTTGCGCAGCAATTCGGCCACCGTCAGGACCAGGTCCGTTGCGGTGGTCCCTTCCGGCAGCTCACCGGTGAGTCTGAAGCCCACCACCTGTGGAATCAGCATGCTCATGGGCTGGCCCAACATTGCGGCCTCGGCCTCGATCCCGCCGACGCCCCACCCCAGTACGCCGAGCCCATTGACCATCGGCGTGTGGGAATCGGTGCCGACCAGCGTGTCGGGATAGGCCTGCCGGATGCCGTCCCGATCCCGGGTGAAGACCACGCGGGCCAAGTACTCCAGATTAACCTGATGGCAGATGCCGGTGTCCGGCGGGACAACAAGGAAATCATCAAAGGACTGCTGTGCCCAGCGCAACAGCTGGTACCGCTCCTGGTTCCGGTGAAACTCATAGTCCGAGTTCACGGTGAAGGCATCGGGTCGGGCAAAGACGTCGGCGATGACGGAATGATCAATGACCAGCTCCGCCGGGATGAGTGGATTAATCTTCTTCGGATCGCCGCCGAGATCCGCCATGGCATTGCGCATCGCGACAAGGTCCACGACGCACGGAACACCAGTGAAGTCCTGCATCAGCACGCGGGCCGGCGTGTACTGGACCTCCGGATTGTTCTCTTCGGCTGGATCCCAGCCGGCCAGGGCGCGGACCTGATCCGCCGTCACCAGCCGTCCGTCCTCATTACGGAGGAGGTTCTCCAATAAGATCTTAAGGCTGTAGGGCAACCTGGCGGATCCGGATATCCCGTTGAGCCGATAGATCTCGTACGTCGTGTCATCCACGGTGAGCTTGCTGCGCGCATCGAAACTATTGGACGTCATGGCTTTTCCTCCTTGGCCCGCTTGGCTCGAGTCCCCGATCTCGCCCCGACGCCACTGTCATCAGCCTAGCCACCTCCCCTGACACCGCAAGGGTGCGGCGGGCGCCCGGCATCCTCTACTGTTGAACGGACAGGGCCGGCCATGAGGGAGACAAATCGTGCAAAAGACTTCTTTGACCGCGTTGGCGCGGCATCAACTGGACATCGCCCGCCAGGCCCCGAGCGGCCGCAGCGCGGAAACTGTCTACGGCGGGCACGAGCGGATCCTGCGCCAGACGATGATCGCATTACGCGCCGGATCCGTCCTCAATGAGCATGCTAATCCCGGCGAGGCGACGGTCTACGTGGTGTCCGGTCGCGTACTGCTGACGTCCGAGGCCGCAGAATGGAACGGCTCCGCCGGAGATTTACTCCCCATGCCCGACGCGCGTCATGCCCTGAAAGCGGAACAGGACTCCGTCGTCGTCCTGACGGTGGCCAAGCGGGCGCAGGCGGCAGCGCAGTTGCCGGGTCGGTGACGTTGTCACCTCAGCGGCGTCCCGTGAACCAAAGATTTTAACGTGACCGAGTTAACAGCCGCGTGGCCTAAGCATTAACGCGGCCGCATTAACACGGCTCCTTCGGGGCTGCCGGAACCACCCCGCTTAGACTGTCACCATGAACAGCTCCTCAGTTGCCGCACTCTTGTGCCCACTGTGCGCCGGCTCTTTTGGAGCAGATTCTGCGGCGACGGCGAAGCCCGCTGCCCTCGTGTGCGATTCCGGCCATAGCTTTGACATTGCCAAACAGGGCTACGTTAACTTCCTCACCGGGCACGGAACACGCTTTATTCCGGACAGCGCGGCAATGGTTGCTGCCCGCGATGAGTTCCTGGCGGCAGGGCACTACCTTCCGTTGGCGCAGGCGTTGGCCACGACCGTCCTGGCTGTCTTCCCTGACGACGGCGACCGGCTGGTGGTGGACGCCGGAACCGGCACGGGTTATTACCTGCACCAGCTGCACCGTGCCGCTGCCGAGCAAACCCGTGCCTTAGGCCTGGCGCAGAAGCCGACCGGTGCGCCGTCGTCCATCGGGCTGGATATTTCCAAGTTTGCCCTTCGCCGGGCGGCCCGGCTGAATCCGGACACGGTGAACCTTGTCTGGGATGTTTGGCAGCCGTTGCCGATTGCCGCGGACACGGCGGACGTCGTCATCGTCGTCTTTGCCCCCCGCAACCCCGCTGAGTTTGCCCGCATCCTGACGCCGCGGGGCGCACTGGTGGTGGCCACCCCGCTGCCGGGACACTTGGCCGAGATCGCAGGGGTGGCCGGGCTGCTGGGCATGCAGGAAGACAAGCAGAATGTCCTCCAGGCGTCGGTGAGAACCCATTTTGCGCCAGGTGGGTTTACCGATATTGCGCATCAGATGTCGCTCAGCCCCGCAGATGTTGTCCGGATTGCCCTGATGGGGCCGGCCGGCCATCATCTGGATCCGGCGCAGCTGCGGGATCGGGTGGCCGCCCTGCCGCAGCGCACGGAGGTCACCGCGAGGTTCCGGATCAGTACTTTTTACCCGCACCACACGCCGGCGCCCTGACCGGCCGTGTCTTCGCGCGCCGAACCGCATTCCTGCGCCGCGGCTGTGCCCGCCCTGCCTGTGCCCGCCGGATAGTGGGTTGATGCAGATCGACATGAAGCCATTTCAGGGTCAGCTGGGTCAAGGGGCCGACGGCGACGGCGAAGGCCAGGGTGCCGATGCCGACAACCCCGCCCAGGAAGAAACCAATGACGACGACGACAAGCTCAAGGCCGGTGCGGATCTGCCAGACGGGCCTGCCGGTGACCCGTACGAGCCCCGTCATCAGACCGTCCCGCGGGCCCGGCCCCATCCCGGCGCCGATATACAGGGCGGTCGCCAGCGCCAAGAGGAACAGCCCGGCGGAGAACATCAGGGCCTGCAGGGCAACGTGCGACGGTCGTGAGATGAACGCCAGCCCAAGATCGGCAAACGCGCCGATTAAGACGGCGTTGGCGACCGTGCCGATGCCGGGCCGCTGACGCAGCGGAATCCACAGCAGCAGCACCGCCGCACTGATGATGATGGTGCACAGACCGAAGCTCAGCGAGGTACTCCGGGAGACCCCCTGCCCGAAAACGTCCCACGGTGAGGCGCCGATATTCCCGCGGATCATCAGGGCGATCGCCACGCCGTAGGCGAACAGGCCTGCGGACAAACGCACCACGCGTGCGAAAACGTTATCCGTGGTCAGGAAGGCTTTCATCGGTAACCATTCATCGAAGGGAGGTAAAAATGGAAAAGCACCTCACGTCTGCCTTCCGTTATTGATTATTGACCAGAAGACTGCCGCTCGGGTGAAAGTTGCGCTGCGACCTCCCCGCCGGCCGTGATCGGACCCGAAAACGGCGAAGGGTAGTAGGCTGAAACTACGTTCACTTCCAAGGGGGCTGCAATGTTTGACTGGTTAGTGCAAAACGGCTGGGCAATCTGGCTCGTCGTCTTCCTTATCCTCGCCGGCATAGAGATGCTGACCCTGGACCTATTCTTCATCATGATGTCCGCGGGCGCACTTGCGGCGCTCGCCAGCTCCTTCATGGGCGCACAGCTCTGGCTGCAGATCATTGTGTTCTGCGTGGTCGCCTTGGCCATGATCGTCTTCATTAGGCCTGTTGCCCTCAACCACCTGCATAAAGACCACGATGAGCACAGCACAAACATCGACAGGCTGATCGGTCACAGCGCTGTAGTCGTTGAAGCCGTGACCGAACACTCCGGGCTGGTGAAAATCGGCGGGGACACCTGGACCGCCCGCACGCGAGGTCCGGCGGAACTTATGGTCGGTCAGGCCGTGGTCGTCGGAGCCATCGAGGGTGCCACCGCTGTCGTCTCGCTCCCGGGAACCTCTTTTTCACCCGGCTCCCCCAGCGCGGCGGCCGGCCACTGACCGCTGCGCCGCAGCAACTGTCCATCACACTCGAGTCTTGAAGAAACGAAAAGAGGGGAACTATGGGTGAGTCCGCAGGGGCCGTCGCACTGTCCATCGTGCTGGTCGTCCTGATCATCTTTGTGATCATCGTCCTGGTCCGGTCGGTCCGCATTATTCCGCAGGCCCGCGCCGGCGTCGTCGAACGTCTAGGGAAGTACGCCCGGACGCTCAACCCCGGGCTGACGCTGCTGATTCCGTTCGTCGACCGGCTGCTGCCGCTGCTGGACCTGCGCGAACAGGTAGTGTCCTTCCCGCCGCAGCCGGTGATCACCGAGGATAACCTGGTGGTTTCCATTGATACCGTGGTCTATTTCCAGGTCACGGATCCGCGCGCGGCCACGTACGAAATCGCCAATTACATCCAGGCAGTGGAGCAGCTGACGACGACGACACTGCGTAACGTCGTCGGCGGGCTGAACCTCGAAGAGGCGCTCACGAGCCGGGACCAGATCAACGGCCAGCTGCGCGGAGTGCTTGACGAGGCCACCGGCCGGTGGGGTATCCGGGTCAGCCGGGTCGAGCTCAAGGCGATTGATCCGCCCCTGTCGATCCAGGATTCAATGGAGAAGCAGATGCGCGCGGAACGGGATCGGCGTGCGGCGATTCTGACCGCGGAGGGCACCAAGCAGTCGGCCATTCTGACGGCCGAGGGTGAGCGGCAGTCCGCGATCCTTAAAGCCGAGGGTGACGCGAAAGCCGCAATCCTGCGGGCCGACGGCGAATCGCAGGCGATCCAAAAGGTCTTCGACGCCATCCACAAGGGAAATCCCACGCAGAAACTGCTGGCCTACCAATACCTGCAGACACTGCCGAAACTGGCCAACGGTTCGGCGAACAAGCTGTGGATTATCCCGAGCGAAATCGGCGAGGCGCTCAAGGGCATTGGCGATGTCCTGGGCAAGAGCACCCCGGATAAGCCCTCTGCAGCTCCGCCGGTGAAGCTGGCCACGGCGGGCACCGAAACCACTACGGGTCTCTAGCATCACCGCAGGTATGGCAGGAGGCGGCCGGGGCGGCCGCCTCCTGAGCGGTCCAGGGGATCTTAATGCTCCGGAAATCGGTCATCTGGGCCGCCGTATTTGGGGTCTCCTAGCGGACTACCGCGGGAAACTAGCCGGGACGTCGGTTCTGGTAGTGCTGGGTTCATCCCTGGGGGTGGCGGTTCCGCTGCTCACTCAGCGCGCGTTCGACGAAGCGCTCTTCCCGCACGACGGCGGCGTGAGACTGCCGCTTCTGGCGCAGCTGGTGGCGCTGATGGTTCTGTTGAGCATCCTGGTCTCCGCGCTGAATGTATGGCGAACATACCTGACGACCAGCGTCGGGAACAATGTCATGGCCGATGTCCGCAGCCG
>JBBSSN010000028.1:0-14485 GCA_038242035.1 Actinomycetales bacterium | reverse complement strand
CAGCCGCCGCTGGGACACTTGGATGGCAGGCAAGCTGTATGAGTTCAAGGCCTGGTACGTCTGGAAGCCAATCTCGTCGCGGACGTTTCTCAAGCAGATCCTCCAGGACTACCTCAACAACGGAGTCGGCGAGACCATGCCGCTCAAATGGGTCTTCGGTCCGTCTCCCCTGGGCCGGGCGGAGATCCTTGCCAACATGGAGGCGGCCCTGGACGAGGTGAAGGCTGACCTGCTCGCCGGCAAACCACCCCCGATTTCCGGCTACTACTCGCCGGCCATGTGCGACGCGATCAAGAGCCGGCTCAATTCCGTGGTGGTTAAAGTCAACTAGCCTCCGGCCGTTGGTGGTGCTCGAGAGTCCCTGGCCACCGCCTACCACTTGATCGCTCAACCGCCGGCGAGGGCGCTGGCGAGGGCGCTGGAGTGCTCCGAAGACAGTACGGTGACGGGCCCGCGTTAGGCTCTGGCCATGCTGGCGTATCAGGATGCGGAACAAAAGTCAGAGGGCCGTCCTCTGGATACTGCGACAAAAGAACACTACGAACGTGGTCTGAACTCGGATTTGAGCGGCGTTCGGCTCCATACTGACGGCCCGGCCCAGCTGTCCGCGGCCGGCCTTGGCGCACAGGCTTTCACCTCGGGACTACACATCATCTTTGGTGCTGGGCGCTTTGATCCGGCATCGTTGACGGGGCGACACCTTCTGGGTCATGAGCTTGCCCATGTTGTACAGCAGCAGGGGGGTTCTGCCGGCAGCATAGGGACGACAGCAGATGCCGAGGCCGAAGCCGAGCGTGCCGCATCGGTGGCCGCGGCGGGATCACCGATCAGTGTTCACGCAGACCGAGCCGGCCGACTGCGTGGATTCGGCGGCGATATCCGCACCATGTCGATCACGCCTCAGTTTGCCCGCAGCCTCACAGATGCGGCGTTGGCAGAACAGCTCCAGATCCTCGGCGCCCATCTGGCCGTGCTGCCCGCTGGCGCCGCTGAATTTGAAGCGGCACGCTCAAATCAGAGCATCCTGCAGGAAGAACAGGTCCACCGCTTAGTGAGCGGCCAGACCATCTTCGGGGTGGGAAGTACTGTCCAACAAAGACACCTCCGATTTCAACAGGGCGTTCTGTTGTCGGCACGCCACCGGCTTCTGCAAAACATCGAAAACCTGGCCCAATGGCGTTCACTTATCGTCGATCGGATGCCCGCGGAAGCGCTGCAAACCCAGGTGCTTGCCCAATCGGCGTCAGATCTTCATGCAACGGCTACCACCACCGGCGGCCTGACCGCGTTCTCAAACTGGAGCGCGGACCCGAATCCATACCGCCGTAATGTCTGGGAGCACCAAGTCCGCGGACAATGGCGGGCATGCACGGGCTGCCACGAGCTTGTCCGAGCTGATCAAATGGCGGGCGACGAGTCCCATATAGGTCCGGCATGGCTGACACCGGCTGATCGATTGTCAGATGCCGCCGGGCTGAACTCGAGCCCGATCGGCATGTACAGCGGCATAACCGGGGAGAGTTCTGCCCGGACCTTGGCTGCCATCGTGGCCATCCGACCTATCGTGGCACCTCTGGGGGACGAAGGTTACAGGATCATTCCGGACGATGTCTTTAGTCTGCGGAGCGGTCTGACACCAGGTCAACTCAAGGAGACCATTCTGGCCAAGTTGGATCATCGGCGCTGGTCATACGCGGAATTAATTCGACGGATCGCAAACGGTGATATCAGTTACCTGCAGCTTGGCCCAGTGTTGCAGGATCTCCTCCCCAGCGCCGATGCCGAGGTCCAGCAGGCAGTCAAGGATGACATCGCGTCAGAGCATCGATGGTCCATCCTGAAGATCGCAGGAACAATTATCCTGGCTCTCCTGTCAATTCTCTTTCCACCGCTGGTTTTGGCACTCGCCGCAATTCAGTTCACACAGGGTTACAACACCTTCAAGACAGGGTCAGCCTACAATCTCGGCATAGGCGCCAACAGTGTTTTCTCCCGTGACCAGCAGGATAGCGGCACCGCCATGATGGCGTCGGGCGTGTTCAACATGACCATGGCCGCCGTCACGGTCGCAGGCGCGGCACCGGGCCTGCTCGATACCGCTGCGACGCGCGCCATTACCACCTCCGATCTGGCAGTTGCCGCGCGGCTGGGGCAACGCGCACTGCAAGGTCCGATACCCGAGGCCGAGCTTTTACTCCTCCAGCAGCCGGGCCTGGTCGGACGGGTGGCGCTACGCTGGGCAGACATGAGGCAGTTCCAAGTCCTATATCGGGGACAAACCGCGGCGACAGCGGAGATTCTCAGCCCGGTGGCACGCTCCGGTGGAGTCGCCGCCTCCCGGTCCATGTATGACGCCATGAAGGCACAGGGCATGAGCGATCTGGAAATAGCGGGACTGACGGCCAAATGGAATAACCAGCCGGTCCCGTCATTCAGCGCGCCGCCAGGCATGGCAGGCCAGCCCTTAGGCGGGGTCGGTATTCCAACCACCCGCCTGCCGAACATCGCTGCTGACTTTGCCCAGCCAACCGGCGTCATCTATGTCCTGCGGATTCCCAAGGGCCTCGCCATTCCGGTCGGAAAGGCCGGCTGGGGGGCCCAGTCGGCCCTCGAGCAGGAATGGGTGATATTCCATCAGTTACCGAATGGCATGGTCGTCCGCCAACTTCCAGGAAATGTTGCGCCTCCACTGCAGTTCGACTATCCGGCAGCGGGTCCCTCTCTTGCTCTCCCTCCGGTAGCGCCATGACATCCCCGGCGGAGGAATGGCGGCGGATTATTCGTTCCGGAATGCCCAACGCCCCGCGCGACGACGACGAACTGCACCGATATCTTCTAGCCGCATACACGGGATCGCAGGGTATTGAACGGTTCGTGATGGCCGTTGCACGGCTGACATTCGGCGATCTGGATGTGGCAGAGGACGTCTTGACCTACCTGCCCGAGCCCGGCCATCCCGCCCGGGTTCTGGCCCGGTCGCTGGACGCTCTGCTGCCGACGGAAGCCACCGTGCTGGAAGATCCTGCGGCTGCCCGCCGGTGGCTCGCCAAGCATCGGGATACGCTGCGCTGGGACCCCACGTCGGGGCGGTTCGAGTCCTCATACTCTGACTGATCCCTACGCTGGCGAATTCATCTAAAGGCATCCGCAACGCCGTCGTGACGCCTGCGCCGCAGCATAGACCCATGACGAACGGAGCAACTGCGGACATCGCGGACCAGTGGACCGGAGTGGGACTGCGCTTCCCGCTGCGCCCGGCCGCGGTGACGGGAGGCCTCGAGTACCTCGGTGGCATGGAACTGATCCGCCAGTCCATTGCCACCATTCTGGACACGCAACCCGGCGAGCGCATCATGGTCCCCTCCTTCGGCTGCGGGCTGCTGCGCTACCTGATGGAACCGAACACGCTGAGCACACGCACCTCGATGGAACAGGACATTATCTCCTCGCTCTCGCTGTGGGAGCCGCGGGTCCGGCTGGTGAACGTTGCGGTGACGCCCGGGGAGGATCCTTCCCTGGTATGGATAGAAATCTCCTACGTGCGTCTGGCCGATCTCCGGCCGGACAACCTGGTTTACCCGTTCTATTTGAAGTAGCGATCCGATGGCACTGATCAGCCCGATTCTGGACAACCGCTCCTACGAGCAACTGCGCGATGAGCTGATCCGCCGCATCCCGGTCTATGCGCCGGAGTGGACCAACCACAATGAGAGCGATCCGGGCATCGCGCTCGTGGAACTCTTCGCCTACCTCGGCGAGTCACTGCTGTACCGGTTCAACCAGATTCCCGACGCCGCCCGCATCGAGTTTCTGCGCATGCTGGGGGTCAGGCCCCGCCCGGCGCAATCGGCGCTGACGCTGCTGGCGGTATCGACCGAGCGCGCGGAGGGTGTCCAGATCCTGCAGGGTTCCGAGGCCGCTGCCGGGGCGGTGTCCTTCCAGACGCAGGACGAGGTATACGCGTGGCCGCTGGACCTGGTGGCCGCGGGCAAGACGCCGGAGGATCCGGCGGACACAAAAACCGGTCATGACAGCAGCGAGGACGCGCTGGCACGGGCCAAGGCAAAGAAGGCGACGGCGCAGTTCTACCGCACCACAGTGGTTTCGGCGGATCCCTTGGCGGCGGACGCCGTCTCGGTGGATGTCAGCGCGCAGGCGGACCGGTCGCTGTGGATCGCGCTGCTGCGCAAGGACACCACGGACGTGGAGAAACTCGCCGGCCGGACGCTGTTCATCGGGGTCGCCTTCGATGAAACCATTGCGGAGCCGGTGCAGCTGGAGGCACTGAATGCCGACGGCGCCGCGGCCTTCCGCTCGGACGGGCTCACCTCCAGCCCTCCCCCGATGCTCTGGCGGCTCTGGAACGGTCCGCCCAAGACCCCGGCAGGCAGCAAGTACGGCGCAGGCGGCAGGGGCAGCGCAGGCGGCCCGGGCGCACCGGAAAAGCCGGCCTTCCAGGAGCTTCAGGTCCTCGGTGATACCACCAAGGGCCTGGTGAGCAGCGGCGTTGTGAAGCTGGCACTGCCCGCCGGCCTGCCGACCGTCACTGCGCCGTCGTCGGGCGGTCAGGACAGCCCGCCGCCGCTGGAGGACACCAAACTCGCCAGGAACGTGATCGCGTGGATCCAGGTCTGCCGTCCGGAGAACGCCGACGCCAATGATTCCATTCATCGGGTCCGCTGGGTGGGCATCAACGCCGTTCAGGCCATCGCGTCGCGGACCGCTGCGGCGGAACTGCTGGGCAACGGGACGGGCGACGGCGACCAGCAGCTGCCGCTGAACCATCACCCGGTGGTGCCCGGCAGCATGGTGCTGGAGGTGGAGGAGCCCGCCGGCTGGACGTCCTGGCTGGAGGTGGAGAACTTCTCCGGCAGCGGTGCCGGAGACAGGCACTACCTGGTGGACTATGACCACGGCTCGGTATCCTTCGGGCGGGCCCGGGTGCCACAGATCGGTGAGCGCATCCGGGTGCTTGCCTACCAGTACGGCGGCGGGTCGGCCGGCAATGTCGCGGCAGGGGCCGTGTCCGCGCTGCCGGGCACGGCCGGGGTGAAGGTGGCCAATCCGCTGCCGGCCGCGGGCGGCGCCGACGGCGTGCGCATCGACGAGGCGATGGATGCGATCCCCGCAGAGGTGCACCGCCACGACCGCGCGGTGATCGGCGCTGACTTCCGGGACCTTGCGCTGCAGGTGTCCGGCGTGCAGCGGGCCGAAACGCTGCCGCTGCTGCACCCGGACAATCCGACCGTACCCGCGGCGGGTGTGGTGAGCGTGATGGTCTTCCCGGAGTTTGACCTGAGGAACCCGGCGGCCCCGATGCCGGATCTTGGCCTGCTGCGCCGGGTGGCCCGCTATCTGGACGCCCGTCGGCTGGTCACCACGGAGCTTTACGTGATTCCGCCGGAGTACGTGCGGATCAGCGTTTCCGTTGGCGTCCAGGTCCGCGCCGGTTACCAGGTGGACGCCGTCCGCCGCTGGGTGGAGCTGATCCTGCGCCAATACCTCGCACCGCTTCCCCCCTACGGGCCCGACGGCGGCGGCTGGCCGCTGGGCCGGACCATCCGCCGGGCGGAGCTTGAGGCCATCGCAGTCCAGGTGGAAGGCGTCGAATACCTGGAGGATCTGCTGCTGGCCTCCCCGGACGCACCGCGGACGGAGCAGCCGCGCATCGATCTGTTGCCGTGGCAGCTGCCGGAGCTGGCGGCCATCACGGTCGTGTCCGGCACACCGCTGCCGGTGGGCACCGAGTACGCTCCCGCCCCGGCACCGAAAGTCCCGGTGCCTCTACCCCCGGAGGTGTGCTGATGTACGGGGACCGTTCGCTCAGTCTGCTGGTCCAGCCGGACCAGTGGGCCCGCTGCGCCCACTCCCATACCGCGCTGCTGCCCGGCGGCGGCGTCGTTCTGGACTGGGCGGAGGACGCCGCGGAACCGGCCACGGATTATTGCCCGGCCACGGCATGCCGGCAAGCCGCAACAGAGCACGCCGAATCCGGCGGCTGCGGATCAGCGCACACCGAACCACCGCACACCGAACCGGCCGGACTCGCCTTTGACCGCTGGTGCCGGGCCTACCGCTCCCGGCCGGCCGAGGGAAGAGTCGACGTCTACGATGCGGACAGCGCATCGGAGAACACACCGGCTGCTTCCCCCTGCGCCGGAGTGCTGGGCCACCCCGCCGGTCTGGCCGTGGACCGGGCGCAGCGTCTATATGTGGCGGAACCGGCCACCCGCTCGGTGCTGGTGGTGGATCTTTGGGCCCAACGGCTGCTGCGGCGGGTGCAGATGGGACGCCGCCGGCCGGTGGATGCTGCGCCGGACTGCGGCCGGGTTGCGGTGCTGCTGCACCATCCGGATTCCCTGGTCTTCCTTGAGGGCCGTAGCTCCCCCCGCCCCGGCCCGGCGCTGATTAATCCGCGCTGCCTCCCCGGCCTGGTCCCGGACAGGCTGGCCGCCGGCCTGCTGGTGCTGTGGCGCGGCGGCGGCCACGGCGTCATCGCGTCCCCGGACGGCACGGTACAGCTGGAGGTGGACGGCGCCACCGCCATCGCCAGCACTGCCCAGGGACTGCTGGTGGTCGCCCGGGCGCCCGGTCTGTCGTTCCGGCGGTTCCAGCACGACGACGACGGCTGGCTGGAGCTCGAGCCTGCCTCGGCCCCGGCTTTCGACGGCGGTGCCGTGGCCGTCTCGCCGGCGGGGCGCATCGTCTTTACCACCCCGGCGGGCTTCGCCACCACCGCGGGTTCCGCGGCCCGGCACGAACCGGATGGCACGGTGGTGACCTACCGGCTGGACAGCGGCCGTTACCGCACCCGCTGGGGCCGGGTATTCCTGGATGCCTGCATGCCGGCCGGGACCAACGCGACCCTGCGCTTCCTGACCAGCGACGACGAGGATGTACTCGATCCACTGGAAGCATCCGCACCGGGCCGCGGCGCCCGCACCGTCCCGCACCCGGAGCTGACTCCGCCGCTGCCATCGCAGAGCCTGCTGGCCGCGGTGGAGCGGAACAGCACTCTTTTCCGGCGGCCGACGGGACGCGAACAGCCGTGGCAGCAGATCTCCCCGGAGGACGGTTTCGAAACCTATGAATCCCAGGTCAATGCGGCGCCGGGCAGGTATTTGTGGCTGGAAATGCACCTGGCCGGCACCGTGCAGACCAGCCCGCGGATCCGTGCCGTCCGGATCGAACGGCCCGGTCACCAACTGCTGAGCAGTCTGCCCCGTGCCTGGTCCCGGGACGACGGGGACACGGACTTCATGCACCGTTTCCTGGCACCGCTGGAGGGGACCCTGTATGAGCTGGACTGGCGGGCGGCCGAGCGGGCCATCCTGCTGGATCCGCACACCACCCCCCAGGAGGCACTGCCTTGGCTGGCCGGCTTTGCCGGACTCGTCCTGGACCGCCGCTGGCCCGAACCTGCCCGCCGCTCCCTGATTGCCGAGGCCTACAGCCTATTTGCCCGGCGTGGCACCCGCGCCGCCCTGATCCGGATCCTCGAACTCTATCTGGGCAGGGCCCCGGTGATCATCGAGGCGTGGCAGCTGCGCGGTCTCGGTGGCATGGTGCTCGGCAATCCACCGGCCGGCCCGCCCGCGCCCGCGGTCGGCGGAAACGCCCGGGCCACCGGCATGCTGGGCCGCTTCTCGATCGGCGGGTCCGCTCCCGCGGCATCCACTATGTCCGCTACGTCCACTACGTCCGCTGGGTCCGGGACCCCGACCGTCCCCGCCCTGGACAACTCCTCCACCGGCAGCGTACCGCCTTCGTCGCGCCGTGCCAACGTACAGGATTCCTTCCAGCTCGCCGCGCACCGCTTCACACTGCTGATCCCCGGCGAACTTACCCCGGAGCAGCGCCAGGTAGTGCATGGAATCGCCGAAGTGCACCGCCCCGCCCACACGATGTATGAGCTCTGCGAACTCGGAGCCGGCATGCGGGTGGGGCAGCGGCTGCACGTGAGCCTGACCTCGTTCGTCGGTCCGGACGCCCGTTGGGCGCCCGCGGTGCTGGGCCGGTTCCGCGTTGGCGGCGACGGCGTCGTCGGTACGCACGCCACGGGTTCCCGGCTGGGCGAGACCTCGAGAGCGGGGCAGGTGAGGGTCGGATGACCGAGCTGTTCATCGGCACGCTGAGTGCTACCGCCGCGGCAGGGAACTACGACGACGACGGCTCCGTTGCGGGCGCCGGGAACCTGCCATCGCGGATGCAGGACATGCTGGCCCATCTTGGGGACCGTCGGCTCGAGGAGATAATGGGGGCGGCGGAGTTTCCCGACGGTGAATGGTGCCTGCGCCGTTTGGACCTCCGTGTGGGGCTGGATCCGGCGCGGCCAGGACCGGTGCTGGAAACCCAATGGGCGCAGGCCGTGGTGCAGGAACTGAGCCAGCGGATCGGCTCTGGCTCCGACGACGTGCTGCACTTCCCGCGGATCACCGACGCGTTCAATGATCTGGCGGCGTCACTGGCCGCCGGACGGACGGACCATGCCTGGGCTTGGCGGCAGCTCGGGCTGCTGCTGCCCGAGGACCCGGATCCGGCCGGCGCGCCGGGACCGGCGCTGCTGGCCGTGCTGCGGCGCCGGCCGGAACAGGCCCTGTCCGCCATAGTTACGACGGTAGAGACGAACGGTGCCGCACCGCTGCACCGTCTGCTGGCCGGACGAGGCTGGTTTGATCTGGCGGTCATCGTCGCAGCAGCGGCTGGAGCGCCATGGCCAGCCGCCGCGATTGAATCATTGCTCTTCACCGCGACAGGCACCGCGGGTAATGGCACCGCGGGAAGAGACACTCCGGGAAATTCAGGCGCCGGCGGGGCCGGCCGCCGTGGTCCTAACGCCGCCCGAGGTACCGAGGGCACGCGCCCCGATCACAGTAGAGGTGCGGCCGGGACAACGTCCGGTTCCGGCCATCCGGTCCCGTTTCCGGTACCCCGATCCGAGCAAGTAGCGGACGCACAGACGGTGGACGCACAGAGGGCTGAGGCACGGCAGGCCAGCTCACAACTGGAGGAGGCTCAGAGGGCTACCGCAGGGCTGGCGGAGGCACAGGCGCTTGGTCTCGCCCGGTGCTCGCGGTTGGCGGGGGCCATGCTCCGAAGCGGGCTCCGGCCGGACATCCTCACCGCCGCGGCGTGGGCGCTGCTTGCCGCGGCCGAGGCGGACCCCGGATTGCTGCGCCGACCGGACGCAGCTGAAATCCTCCGGTCGCTGGCATCGCGCTTCCTGGCCCCCGCCACTGCTGGCCAAGGTCTCGGCGGCACCTCCCGTGCCGGGCCCGCGGCCGGACCCATCGGCGCGGCCTCTGGAACGGGGCAATACGCCGTCAGCCGCACCGACACCGGGGGTGCCGGCCACAGGGGTGCCGACGTCAGGGGGGCTGAACCCGGGAGCACCGAATCCCCGGGCACGGGTGCCTACGATCTGCCGACTTCCGCCCCCGGCAACACCCCGCTGTCCGATAAGCCCGGGCGCGACGTTCCCGGCGCGGAAGCCGACCTTCGCGGCAGCGCAGCCGACGCCGGTTCGGCCGGCATCAACGGCACGACCGACGGGACAGCAGCCGAGGATACAGCAGCCGCCGGTGCGGGTCAGGCCGCGACAGGCGAGGACCGCACGGATTCCCCGGCTGAAGCCGGCAGTCCGACGCTCTGGGCGGGGCTGCCGTTTCTGCTCGCCACCGCCGACGATGCCGGCATCCCGGACCTGCTGCTTGCCGATTCGGCCCTGGCAGCTCGGCCGCTGCGATGGATCATCCACCGGCTTGGACAGCTGCTGGTCCCGGCGGCGCCGGAGGACCCGGCGGTCATGGCGCTCGCCGGGCTGACGCCCACCGCTGAAGCGCCCGACGGTGACCGGCACGCAACGGCAGAGGCGGCCTCCGCGTCGAGCGTCATGGCCCTGGAGCAACACGACTCGAAGCGCCATACCTCGGACAGCCACGACGAGGAGCAGCAGGCCTTGGAGCAGCAGGCCTTGGAGCAGCAGGCCTTGGAGCAGCAGGCCTTGGAGCAGCCGGCCTTGGAGTACCATGCCGCGCGCTGGGCGGAGGCCACCGCAGGCAGGCTTGGGCGTCCGCACCATGACCCCTTCGACGTCATCGCAGAGATCGCCTTTCGCCGCGGCGAGGTCTTGGCGCAGACCGGCTGGATCGAAGTGCATCTGAGTCTGCGCGATGTCGACGTGGATGTGCGCCGCGGCGGCCTGGACATCGACCCGGGCTGGATCCCGTGGCTGGGAGTGGTGGTGCGCTTTGTCTATGAGTGAGCTGATTTCGCCGACGGAAACCGCGGCAACGGAATCCGTACGGGCGTCCAGGGCATCACGGCATGCAGGCCCGGAGGCTGCCGCGGCACCTTGGACGGTTATCAGCGCGGATCTGACATCGCGCACCGCCCGGATCGCACGCGACGTTGCTGCCGTGCTGGAGCTGCATGGCAGTGTCGGTTCGGGCGCTGCCGAGGCGGCGGACTTCTTCCGTAGTTGGGCCGACAGCACCTCGACGCAGCTGGACCTGGTGGATGCACCGCTTGATGCTCTCGCCGCACGGTTCGCTCTGACGCCGCCGGAGCTCGACCTGCTGCTGCTGGCGGGCCTGCCGGAGGAGCACGAGGGAATTGCAGCGACCTTCCGCGGCCTGCATCCGCAGGGCGAACCCCGTCCCACCGCCGGGCTCGCGGCACTCATCCTGACCAACACCTTACTGTCGGCCGGGGCCGCGGTTCCCGGTGATGCTGCTTGCGATATAGCTGCTCCCGATCATGCAAGCGCTGGTTCCGCTGCTGCGGTGGACGCACGGCCGGCGCTGCGCCGGCTGCTCAGCAGCGGGGAAGCGGTCCGCCATGGGCTGCTCCGGCTGGCCGGAAACGGCACCCTTTTCGAACGGTCGCTCATTGCCGCGGACAGTCTATGGGAGGCCCTGCACGGTCACGACGCGTGGCCCGACGGGCTCCCGCGTGTGGAAACTGGCACCGTCCCGCCCGGATTGGGCTGCTGGCTGACCGGCCCCGGTGTCCGCCGCGCGGTCGCCGCCCTGCAGGCGGACGCCGGCTGCAGCATCTTGGTAACCGGTGCGCATGAAAGCATCATGCTCAGCCGCGCTCTCGCCGTCGCCGGTGCTGCCGGCAGATCGATTGTCGCCGGCAGGGTCACGGCCGGGGATACTGCAGGCATTGCACTGCTGGCCGCGCACGCGGCCCTGCGCGGCGCGGTACCGCTGCTGGTTCTCGCCGCCGTCGGGCAATCGGAGCCGGATCTGCTGGCTGTGGGGGACGTTCCCGGGCCGGTGCTGATCTGTTCCGCCAGCACCTCCGTTCGTGCCGCCGGCGGCCGCCCGATGCTGGCGCTCGATGCCGGCCCGGTAGGTGCCCGGGACCAGCAGTCCGCGTGGGCCGCCGCCCTGCCGCACCTGTCTGGGCAGTCCGCAGGCATCGCCGCCCGGCATCCGCTGGACCCGGCCCTGATCGCCGAACTCGCCGTCGACGTCCTCGCCCAGGGCAGCCAACCGGAGCTGGCGGAGATCACCGCCCTGATCCGCGCGCGGGCCGGCCTCACGCTGCCCCCGGGAGTGCAGCTGCTCAGCCCGACGGTGCCGTGGAACCATCTGGTGCTGCCAACAGAAGGGGCCTGGCAGCTGCGCGATGCGGTGTCGCGGCTGGATTACCAGTCGGTGGTGCTCGAGGACTGGGAATTGCGGGGCCGGGCACATGCCACCGGCGGAACCCGGATGCTGTTCACGGGGCCGCCGGGCACCGGCAAGTCCCTCGCCGCCCACGCCGTCGCCACCGCGGCCGCCACCGATCTGCTGCTCGTAGACGTTTCCCGGCTGGTGTCCAAATGGCTCGGCGAAACCGAGAAGCATCTCGCCGCGGCCTTTGACGCAGCCGAACGCACCCAGGCCGTCCTGCTGCTGGATGAGGCGGACGCGCTCTTTGGCACCCGGACCGAAATCTCCGATGCCAACGACCGCTACGCCAATCTGGAGACCGCCTACCTGCTCCAACGGCTGGACAGTTTCGACGGTCTGGTCATCCTCACCACCAACCTGCGCTCGAACATCGATGCCGCCTTCATCCGCCGAATGGACTTCGTGGTGGAATTCCCGGTCCCTGATGCGGACGGCCGGGCGGACCTGTGGTCACGGCATCTGCCCCTCGCCGCGGTCGCCGGGGACATCGACCTGGTGGCGCTTGCCCGGCTCTATCCGGTGCCCGGCGGCTGGATCCGCAACGCGGCAATCGCTGCCGCGTACCTGGCGGCCGCCGGGGAAGATTTGATCAGCCAGGCGCATCTGGTGGCTGCCATGAAGCGGGAATATGCGAAGGCCGCGCTTCGCTTTCCCGGCGAACCTCCGAGGAGACGAAATGACTAAGACAGAGTCCATAGCGACCGACGGCCCCGCCTGCGGCTGTGATTCCTGCGCGGCGGCGGACCTGCCGGCCAATCCCTTCGTCGCCCTGCGGGTCGCGTACGGCATGCTGCTGGGCGAGGACGATTTCGATGCCCTGATGGCCAATCCGCGCGGCAAGCTGATGCTGCACCAGGCTTGGTTGCATGGGGCCGGAGTGGTGCACGGCCTCGACGTCCGCCGGGATGGAACCCGGAATCTGAAGGTCCTTCCCGGTCTGGCCGTGGACGGCGCCGGCCGCGAGCTGTACCAGGACTGCACGGTTACCCTGGACGTACGTCAGCTGCTCGACGCTGCCGGTTTGAAAGACTCCGCGGATTGCTCAACGGAAACCGTTGATGCCTATCTGGTCGCTGCCTTTTCCGCCTGTCCCTCGTCCGCCGTTCCGGTTCTGGCGGACCCGTGTGATGTCACGCGTAAACACGACGAGTTCTCCCGGATCCGGGAACAGGTCACGTACAGTCTGCGCACCAAGCCCGGCCCCGCGGCGGTGTACGGGTACCATCGGGTCCGGGTGCTGCTGGGTCTGGAACCGGTGCTGAACGACGACGACGCCGGGCGTGAAGCGCTCGCCGCCCGTAAGCGGGCCGCCGGTGTAGCACCGGAGCAGCGCGCCGGGGCACTGCTGGCCGAGTTCCGGCAGCTGGCGGCCAGGGATGAGATCGAGCTGGAGCCCGCGCACCAAGCCGGGGACTGCTATCCCACCCTCTTCCCCGCGGAGGTGGACGAGGCAGGCGTGGTGCTGGCCGCCGTCGTCGTCAGCATCCGCGACGCCGACGGCGCGGCAGAGGTCACCGTGGAAGTGCCGGACACCTCGGTACGGAACGTGTTGCTGCCCGCCGGCGTCATCCAGGAACTGGTGTGCGGGCTGGCTCCGGGATTGATCGGCACCGCCGTGACCCTCGACGGCGGCGGCCCGCGCGTCACCGGTGAGGCCGAGCTGAGCGAGCAGGGGCGCCGCCTGAGCTTCGCCGTCACCGCCGATGTTCTTCCGGCGTCCCTGCGCCGGGCCATCGTCATCACCTCCTTGTCCGAACGCGGCTGGGTCGAGGAGGATATCGACACCGTCCGATATGAGCCGGAGGAACACCGCGTCATCATTGAACTCGCAGACCGGCCCATCAACGACCTGGTCCGGCTGATCGTCCGCGGCACGGGCCCGACACCCGTCTATGGCGACGATCCCCGAGTGCCGCTGGCCGGCAGGGTGGGCGGACCGCCCGGCACGGCGGAGAGCGGCCATGACGCCGTACTGACCTTTTCCAATCCTCTTCTCGATAGGAGGGCCGGCTCATGACTGGCATGGTTGACGAGCCCGGCAGCACACCGGGGCCCACCGCCCCCGGGTACATCACCCGGCTCAATCCGGCGGACGGATTGTTCCTGCGTGGCGAGCACCTCGACGCGATCCAGGGCTACGCCCGCGAACTAACCCGGGCGGTTGGAACCGCCGCGGGCAGCGGCGTGGTCCATGGGTTCACGGTAACCCTGGACGGGGCTAAAATCCGGGTGGGCCCGGGCCTGGCCATCGACCCGCAGGGGCGGCCGCTGCGCTCAGACGCCGAAGCGGTGCTGGAGCTGACGAGCCCACCGGCGCTGGACAGCAGCGGGAACGGTTTCCTGGTTGTCGAGGTAGGCCCGGCCGAATGGTTCTCCGGGCACGAGAAGGTGTACGGCGAGCTGTGCGGGGACGGTTGTTCCGGATCCGGATCCAGCTCCGGTATTCAACCGTGGATCGGTGAGGGCATCACGGTTGAACTGGTGCCGCGCAGCATCGAAGGCCTGAGCCAGGCCGGCTCGGCCGTGCGGTGCAACCGGCTGGCGTCCCTGTATTTTGATCAGGAACGCCTGACGGGTCGGCCATGGCTGCGGCCGGACACCGGACAGCCCGTTGTCCCGATCACCGGCTGGAACTGGAACGCCGGTGCACCGGCGGCGGAAGCGGCCCACGTGCCGGTTGCCGCGCTGCTCGCGGTGGACGGTAAATGGGTGCTCGATGTTTGGACCGCCCGCCGGGACCTGGACGGTCCGCCGGCCAAAAACATCTGGCAAACCCGGCTGTCGATGCGTCCGTGGAGCGT
>JBBSSN010000027.1:0-14883 GCA_038242035.1 Actinomycetales bacterium | reverse complement strand
GCAACGTCGGGCTTGACGATGCCGTTGGAACCGTGGACGCCGCGGGAGGAGCTGGAATTCAGCGTATCCAAGGCGTTGGTGGGGGCAGAGGCAGCACCCTTGAACGTCGGGTTGAGCTGGATCTGCAGTGATCCGGCCTTCGCCGCGGCGGTCAGGGAATCCGTGGCGGCCTTGTTGAACTGGACCCCGGGAATCGTCTTGTTGCCGGCGATGCCGGCCTCGAAGACGGTGCGCTGGGAAGTGAAGACGACGCCTTGGGCACCGGCAGCTTCGGCATTGTTATACCGCTTTGCGGAGCCGCACTCGCGCGTGGCGTCGTTGTCGTCCCAACTGAGCATCACCCATTTGCCGGCAAAGGTCGCGGCCTCGGCTGCCGTGAACGGCGGACACCCGGTGTTGTTCGAATCCGGTGCGAACTGGACTGTGCCTTTGAGCCTGGCCGGTGTGACCGAAGGATCCGAGTAGTTGAATTCGGCCGAATATTGACCGGCAACGGAACCAACCTTGTCTGCGGGAGCCAGCACGTCGATCCGGTCCACTGCGGCCTGTGAGCCAACACTGTTGGCTACGGTCAGCGAGGATTTTGCGTTGCCCGGGGAGCCGCCGATGTCGTAAAAATCGCCGGCATTTCCGGACGCCACCACGGAGAGCACACCGAGGCCAGTGAGGGCATCGACAATGTCATTTTCCGGGTCATCGGTGGGCGAGTAGTCCGAGCCCAGGGACATATTGACCACATTGGCGCGGTCGCTGAAGTTGCCGTCACCATTGGGGTCCAGCACCTTGTCCAGGGCCAGGCCGACGACGTCCGAGCTGCCTTCACAGCCGAAGACGCGCAGCGAAACGAGTTTGGCCCTCGGGGCCGAACCGGGGCCGATCTTCATCGAGTTGACATCGGCTGCCGTCAGGTTGCCGTAGTCACCGGTGAAGGTGCTGCCGTCGGCGTTCAATCCGTACCCGGCGGCGGTGCCGGCAACATGGCTGCCGTGTCCGCCGCAGTCCAGCGGGTTGCCGTCGGGATGTGGTGTTTGCATTGCTGGGTCTGTTGAGGCGGCGTTGTAGTCATCGCCGACCAGGTCCCAGCCGCCCGCGAACTTGGCCGGATCGTAGAGACCGGCGCCGGCTGGGGGCAGATCCGTCATCGCCTTGGCAGCGGCGAAGGCCGCCGCGGTTCCCGGTCCGCCGAAATCCGCGTGGGTGTAGTCCAGGCCGGTGTCCAGCACAGCAATCGTTGCGCCCTCTCCGGTCTGGTGCTTCTGCACCCAGGCATCGAGCGCCTTGGTGTCGATGTCGGTACCCTTGTTCTGGTAGGACTTCGACACGATCGGGGTGATCTTGACGACGTCGTCCCGGTTGGCCAGCGCCCGGACCTTGGCAGCGTCGCCAATAATGGCCACACCGGGAAGTGTGTTGGTGGTGGTGTAGATCTGCTGGGCCGATGCTTCACCGGCGACGGACTGTGCAGTGGCTTCGATGCCGGCGCGGAGCTGTTTGACCAGCGCCGAGTTGTCCACCGGTGCCTGCGTGCCGTCCTTGACCTGCTGCGGCTGAGTCGCGGCGAAAGTGCCTTGGCCCTTGAACTGGACGTACACGGAAACCGGCCCCGAGGCGGAACTGAGATTTCCGCCCATCTTTTGGACCGGTTTCAGCTGTGCTGGTGCTTTCTGGCCTGAAATTCCCGCGGCCAGATTGCTGGGTGGGTTGGCATCGTCTGCCATGGCTGCGTTGCCCATGGTTGCGACGATGGCTACTCCGGTAAGTACGGCCAGAATTTGTGATCTGGCTCGACGTGATTGCTTACTCATCGAACTCCTCATGCAGGATCGCCACGGCGGTGCTGAGCCGTGCATGAGGTGACTGCTGCCCCCAGGCGCCGTGGCTATACGGTGAAGTCAGGGATAACCGAGCGGAATACCCAGGCCCCCGGCGGCTGCCCCTCGATGTGAGGTGCAGCCACTGGTTCTACCCTTGTGTGTAATGACTGACATGTAAAGGCTATTCGCCGTTTTTTAACAGTCTATTTACAGCCGTGTGTGTTTGTTCCTGCTTCTGCTGCGCAGTTAACTGACCAGGGACAACATGTCGCATCCCATGCCGTCACCACCATTCGTCACGCTGGTCAACGACCGGACGTCGGCCTTGTGTTCCAGAGCATTCTGCGGTCCACCCTCAGCGACGAGGATCTCCGTGACTGGGGATGCCGGATTCCGTTCGTGGTGCGGTCCGGCTTTTCCTGGTCATGCGTTCCTTGAATCGGTGATATCGGCGGCGGACCACACCGCCTTGACCCGCATCATTGTGACCGGTTTCGAGACGATCCAAGCGGGCGCTCTGACCGTTGACTGCGTCGAGTAGTTCCTGCAGCTTCCGCTCAATGTGGTCTGAGCGCAGGTGGAATTCATGGCTTTGGCGGTCCTGAAGTTTGGTGAGGTAGAGCAAGGCACCGACGCCGTGCGTTTCGACGTAGTTTTTCAGATACTGCTCCCGTACCTGAAGGTCGTATTTGCGGTGGTCATCGCTGCGCGCAGTGACGCTGTTGCCCATGTCGCCGGTGGCGTCACGGCGTTGGTTCCAATAGGCGCGGGCTTCGCCGTCGATAAAACTGATGCTGAAGCAGCAAGCGAATCGCAGGTGGAATTCCCAGTCTCCCACGACGGGGAGCGACTCATCGTAGTAGCCGATCTGGTCATGGACGGACCGTCGGTAAAGGAAAGAGATGGGTACCCCGCGGTTATGGCGGAGGAGATCGAACAGCGTTATTTCGGTGATATCCGCCGCAAACGGTTCACGGCCCACAACTTCGACTCGGTCCCCGACTATCCGTTCGTAGACGACGTCTGTCCGAACCATCACCCCTTGCTCTTGCGATGCTTCAAGGCAGTCGACTGTTGACTGCAGGAAGTCTGGCCGCCACTCGTCGTCGTCGTCATGGATAGCAATATAGGTTGAATTCGTCGCCCGGATTCCTAGGTTCGACGCCGCCTCCATTCCCATGGACGAGGGATTATGTATCACCTGGATGCGTCCTTGAGCCTCGCTCGCGTGCTTGGCGACAAGGCTATCCACCGGGCGGGCGGGACCTCCGTCGTTGACGATCCATAGAGTCCAGTCTGCGTATGTCTGGTTTAGGACATCACGAATGCCCCGGTCCAGTAGCAAGGTGCGGTTCTTTGTCCGCATGATGATCGCGACTGTAGCCGCGGGAACGTCTTTCATCGTCGACTGGTGGTTCTCTGGCCGCATTCGATTCACTTCGATCGCACTCGCTGTAACATGCCAGTTACACGCCAAGCGATAGAGGCGGCACGGAAAGCTTTGGAACCGGACAAACGATCCAATTCGTTGTGAATGCTGTCTTTATCGGCACGCAGTACGTCGCACACATCCCGCTCGCGTTGCAGCTCCAATTCGGCAACCGCTGCCCGAAGCTCTACCTGGCCCAATGCCTTCCTCACGGCTTCTGCCGCCTTGGTCCACGAGCTAGGGGCTGTATGTTCCCGGGCTGGGCTGAGGTTCGGTGGCGCCGGCTGGGCTTGCCCTTTGAGCGCCAGCGCGACGGCGTCCCACCAGGCTTGGGACTCCCGCACCCTGCCCCTACGGAGGTTACGGAGGTGAGCTTCTATTTCCGATCGTTGTGCCCATGCGGCCAGAACCGCTTCCCGAAAGCCGCCGGTGAGTAGAGATGTGAGGGGGAGGTTGAAGGATCCGAGTCCCCAATTGCCCAGGGCGCCGGAAAGCCGGATGTCAGAATAATGATCAGTACTCAAGGCGACGGCCGGAACACCGGCTCCTGTGGAGAAAACTGCTGGGTGGTAACGCGACGTGATAACTATGCTGGCTCCGGCGGTCATCGCGGCAGCTTCTTCGGACGGGAGGACCTCGAGAAGTTTGAGATTCGTCGTTCTCATGGTCGCGGCGATCTGCTCATGCGCGTGCAGGTCTTGGTTCCGAACGGTGGCTGAGTCCATATGCGGGATGAAAACGATGCCCAGTCCTGACACCTCCGCGAGCTCATCCAGTACGGTGCCGAGGTCACGGTAAAACTCGCCTTCTGCCAGCCCGCCTCTCGCGGGGGAGAACGAAACGCCGATGTACGAATCAGTATGCACTGGCGGAACTGACACGCTGGAGCCAAGGAAGGCCGCGTCGTCGAGTCCTGCTGACAGCTTGAGCTCGGCGAGTCCTAGAGCCAGGGCCAATCGACGTGACTGTCCCTCCCGTGCTCCCACCAAGTCGGCGGATTTCAGAAGGCGGGCCAAAGTGGCAGCATCCTTTGAGGTTAGAACCGGCCCAAAAGTCTGCCCGGAAATCACTAGAGGCTTCCCGAGGTGTTTGGCCATGGCTGCTACAGCCGCCCGTTCATAAAGAAGCCAGCCGCAGGTCGAGTTCATGTTTCCGCCGCCGGCGATAAGCACCGCATCACAGCCTTGGATGACGCGAAACAGTTCCCAGAACTGGTCGTCCGCCGGCAGCACATCCGTTTCGCCGTTCAAAACCCGGAAAATCTGATCCAAGTACTTTTCCCGGTCCAGCGGTGCCCAAGGGAATTCGACGGTCTTGGCGGAGCCCGTTCCGTGCATGGCCCGGGTCTGCGCAGGGTTGCGGGAGAGAAGTACTAATTCATCAATTCCACGGCTCCGCAGCTCATTTGTGGCAGCATGCGCGATCGCTTCATCTCCGACGTGATACACGGATTGGCCTACATCAGCTAAGAGAGCGACCTTCATGAAGTTCCTTCTGAAATGGATTAATATGCGCTTTTGATTCACGATCTTCGATCAAACGCCAGAAGTGAACCTCACCAGTTTAACCGGTGGGTCTCACGCCAGCGAGTAGCGCGGCCTGATCCGTCGCCAATGTCGTCGTCGTTCTACGCGACAGAGCCAGCATGGTTCTCCGACTCCACAGCGAAACCAACCTCGCCAAGGAGGCCAGCGGTCACCCAGCAGTAGTATTGCTGGGTGAGCGCGCCAATAAATACCCCTGCTATAAGAATCCGTCCCGCCCGCACCAGCGACGTCCGCGCGATCAAGGCACTGGTGGCACCGCTGGCGGAACAGCAGATTCTGGTGGCAAAGGAAACGGTGGCCTACTACGAGTCGCTGCAGGAGTTCCGGATCGCGGAGTACGACGGCGAGATCGTCGGCTGCGGCGCGCTGCACGTGATGTGGGAGGACCTGGCCGAAATCCGCACTCTGGCAACTTCTGGCCTCTGGCGGGGACACGGCGTCGGGCATGACCTGACGGAACAGCTACTCAACGAGGCGCGGCAATTGGGCGTCAGCCGCGTCTTCTGCCTGACTTTCGAGGTGGACTTCTTCATCCGGCACGGCTTTACCGTGATGGCAGAGCAGGAGGCCGTGGATCCGAACGTTTATCAGGAGCTGCTGCATTCGCACGATGAGGGCGTTGCTGAGTTCCTTGACCTGGCGCGGGTCAAGCCAAATACCCTCGGCAACACCAGGATGATCCGCAGACTGTAGACCCGCGACCCGGGATGGGTGGAGGATGAACCGGGTCCGATCGGCATCTGGGTCAACGTCGCCTCCACCTCGGTTTTTGCCCCGCTGGCCGTCCACGTTGCCGCAGCAACGGAGAACTTCAGGCAGCTGGCATGGTTTCATGACCACATAAGGATTGAGCGGATGATCTTCGACTGCGTCTTGGATCCTTCCGGCGGAGCGTTGGTCCCGAAGGGGTGAATTAGCGCCCGAACAGGCCTAATCTGAGGACAGCAGGTGGTAGGACAACGTGACAGACGGAAAGAAGGCCCCGATGGAAAACGCCCAGGATTCCCACGCGCAGGAATCCCCGAACAGTGAAGCCCAAAACAATGTCGCCCGGCAGCTGGCCATTCTGGATGTGACGTCCCGTGCCGATGGCCAGACGCCGGAGGAGATCGGTGCAATGCTGCGGGACGCGTTCGCCCGCCGGGGTGCCCCGGCTGCACCGGACATTTGGCTGGCTTCGGTGGCCCGGGACGCCTCCGTCGGCACCGCTTATGTCGTGAGCCGTGAAGCGATGGAAGAGGCCGCCCGCAGGATTGCCGGCTCGCTCCCCGTCAGCAATGCCGGTGCCCTCGAACCGGGCCACACCCTGGGCCCGGGACCTGCTGCAGGCCCGGGGACAACGCCCCAGCACGGCCAAGGTGGTCTTCCCGCCTTACCGCCGGGCGTTCGCCAGATAGCTATCCCCTCGCTGCTGGCGGAGCAGAGCCCGCACCTGCGCGGCTACCTCGCAATGCCTCCGGGGGATGGGCCGTGGCCGGCCGTCGTGATGCTCCATGAAGCGTTCGCCATTGACGCCGTCATGCTGCGCCAGGTCGCGCGGATGGCCGCGGCCGGCTACCTGGTTCTGATGCCGGATCTTTTCAGCGCCGGAGGCCCGCGGCGGTGCCTGAGCGCGACGTTCCGGGCGCTGAAATCGGGCCAGGGCCGCGCCTTTGCGGATATTGAAGCCGCGCGCCGGGTGCTGCTGGACCGGGCGGACTGCACCGGAGCGGCCGGTGTGCTCGGCTTCTGTATGGGCGGCGGATTTGCGCTCGCGTCGGCCGCACGCGGATTTGGCGCCGCCTCCGTGAACTACGGGATGATCCCCAAGGACGTCTCGGAGGTGCTCGAAGGTGCCTGCCCGATAGTGGCCAGCTATGGCGGCAGGGATCCACTGCTGACCAGATCCGTCCCGCGGCTGGACGCTGCCCTGAAGCAGCATTCCATCACCCATGACGTCAAAATCTACCCCGAGGCCGGGCACGCTTTCCTCAACGATTCACCCACCGGTCCGACGCTGCTGCGGCCGGTGCTCAAACTGATTACCGGGGCGGGCCCGGACCCGGAGGCCGCAGCCGATGCCTGGCAGCGAATCGAGGAATTCTTCGGCCAACAGCTCAAGCACGGGACGGAAAACTGAGCCACCGGCGCGCCGTCCAGAGGCAGCCCGCGACGCGGCAACGGCGCCAAAATACCTCGCTGGCTTAGCTTTATTGCCTCGACGTGCCTAGAATAAAAGAGCTTGGTGCCGCACTCGGCACAACGGATCCGACCGCGGATCCGACATCGTCTACAACGAAAGTGAGCACACTATGGGACTGGGCGACAAGATCAAGAACGCAGCAGAGCATGCGACCGGTAAGGCGAAAGAGACCACCGGAGATGCTACCAACAACGACGATCTCAAGGCCGATGGCATGAAGGATCAGGTCAGCGCGGACGCCAAAAAGGTCGGCGAGAACGTCAAGGACGAATTCAAAAAGGACTAAGTCTTCCGCCGCGGCGGTGCACAAAACCGGCTGGCGCTGCAGCCGGATGAGCACCGCCGCGGCGGTAAAGACACGTTCGACGGCGGCTGATCCCTTAGGGGGTCCGCCGCCGTTTTTGCCGCCCTATCCAAGGGATAGGGCGGCAGGTAGGGTTCAAGCAGGGGCGTCTGTCGCAGGCGCCCGTGGCGAAGCCTGTGAGGAGTCCGCAGTGAAGAAGCTCATTAACGACCCTAAGTCCGTGGTCGACGAATCGGTGCAGGGCTTCGGCCTGGCCCATGCCGATCTGGTGAAAGTCAACCCGGATCCGCTGTTTGTCACGCGCAGCAAGGTGCCGGTGCCCGGAAAGGTGGGGCTGGTCTCCGGCGGCGGCAGCGGCCACGAACCCTTGCATGCCGGGTACGTGGGGATAGGGATGCTGGACGCCGCCATACCCGGCGCGGTGTTTACCTCACCGACACCGGACCAGATCCTGCCCGCAACGCTTGCCGTTAACTCCGGAGCCGGCGTCGTCCATATTGTCAAAAATTACACCGGCGACGTGCTGAACTTCGAGATGGCAGCGGAGCTGGCCGAAGCAGAGGGTGTCCAGGTGCGCACCGTGCTGGTCAATGACGACGTCGCCGTGGAGGACTCGCTGTACACCGCCGGCCGCCGTGGCGTCGCGGGCACGGTACTGGTGGAGAAGATCGCCGGGGCCGCGGCCGAGCGTGGCGACGACCTGGATGCCGTAACGGAAATCGGCCGGCGGGTGAACGCGAATGTGCGCACCATGGGAGTGGCGTTGGCTGCCTGCACCGTACCGCACGCCGGAGTCCCCAGCTTTGAGCTGGCGGACAATGAAGTGGAAATAGGGATTGGCATCCACGGCGAACCCGGACGGCACCGGATCGGGATGGAGAACGCGGACTCCATCACGGAGCGTTTACTGGAGCCGGTGCTGGCCGATCTACAGCTGCGTTCCGGGGAGAAAGTGCTGCTTTTTGTCAATGGAATGGGCGGAACGCCGCTGAGTGAGCTGTACATTGTCTACCGGCACGCAGCAGCCGTCCTCGACGAGGCGGGCCTGGTCGTTGAACGCTCGCTGGTGGGCAACTACATCACGGCGTTGGAGATGCAGGGGTGCTCCATCTCCGTGCTCCACCTTGACGACGAGCTGACTGCGTTGTGGGATGCCCCCGTCAACACGCCCGCCCTGCGCTGGGGCATCTGAGGAAGTGGGAGCGCGCGCATGAGAACAACACTGGACACTGAATGGGCTATTGCGTGGCTCCGGGCCGCCACGGAGGCCGTGGCCGAACACCGCGTGGAGCTCAGCGAACTGGATCGTGCCATCGGCGATGGAGACCACGGCGAAAACCTGGACCGTGGCTTCAGCGCCATTGCAGCGAAACTGCGCCAGGATGCCCCGGCAACACCGGGGGCGGCGTTCAAGCTCGCGGCAATGACCCTGATGTCCAAGGTGGGGGGCGCGGCGGGACCGCTGTACGGTACCGCTTTTCTGCGGGCGGCCACCGCCGTAGGAGAAGCAACGGAGCTGGACCCGGTGCTGCTTGCCGGTGCGCTGACCGCCGCCCGTGACGGCGTCGTCCTGCGCGGCAAGGCCGGGCCCGGGGACAAGACCATGGTCGATGCGTGGACGCCGGCCGTTGATGCTGCGAATTCCGCAGTGGCCGCCGGAGCGGACGTGACGTCGGTCCTGGCCGCTGCCGCAGCCGCCGCGGAATCGGGAGCCGCCGCCACGGATCCGCTGACAGCGCGGAAGGGCAGGGCCAGCTATTTGGGCGAGCGCAGCGCCGGCCACCGTGATCCGGGGGCCGCCTCCTCGGCTCTGATCCTGCGCGCCGCCGCGGACGTCGCATGAGTGTCGGGTTGGTGATCGTTTCACACAGCGGGAAGTTGGCGGGCGGCGTCGTCGAACTGGCAGCCCAAATGGCTCCGGCGGTGAAAATCATTGCGGCGGGAGGGACCACGGATGCGGCAGGGGATACCGTGCTCGGCACATCGCTGGAGAAAATCATGGATGCCCTGAACGCTGCCGAATCCGGCGAAGGTGTCCTGGTGCTGACCGATCTTGGTTCGGCCGTGATGACCGCCGAATCGGCGCTGGAAATCATCGGCAGTCCCGCGACTACGCTGCTGGCGGACGCGCCACTGGTTGAAGGCGCAGTTGCCGCCGCCGTTGCGGCGCAATCCGGCGGGAACCTGGACACGGTCCGCCGGGCTGCCGAAGAAGCCTGGCAGCCTTCGTTGTCGCCGGGCCCGGACCCGGACCTGGCGGCGTCCGCCGTTTCCGGAGTCCTTCCGGAGACTGCAAGTCCAGCGGAAACCAGGGGACCGGACGCTGATGCGGTGACCGCTGAGCTGGAATTG
Organism: Actinomycetales bacterium; assembly: GCA_038242035.1. Classification (GTDB taxonomy): domain Bacteria; phylum Actinomycetota; class Actinomycetes; order Actinomycetales; family Micrococcaceae; genus Arthrobacter_M. The sequence goes on along the minus strand of JBBSSN010000027.1, from coordinate 5,255 downwards.
ATCAATCCAATGGGTCTGCATGCCCGGCCAGCTGCCGCCCTTGCCGGGGCCCTAGGTGCGATGGACGTGGAGATAGACATCAATGGGGTGGATGGGCAATCAGTGATGATGTTGATGACGCTCGGCGCGGGGTGCGGTACGACTCTGCGCGTGCGCGCTACGGGCGCCGACGCGCAGCAGGCCGTGAAGCTGGTGCGGTCCGAGGTCGAAGGCGGTTTCGGGGAGTTATAACCGTTTCACGTGGCAACGGAAAGCGCAGCAACGGAGAATTTAGGCAGGAAGAGCAATACCACCGCCGTTCGTTGACTGGGCAAGCCCGTCGTTCAGTAGTCCCGTAATGGCTCGTTCCAGCTGGCTTTCTTCGGCGTTGAGCCGATAGAGCCGCGCCAGTTCTGTCTGTACAGGATCTTCGGTATGCATCGAATCGGCAGCATCCACAGCTCGGGAACCAGGTGCCCGGGAATCCAGCGCCTGTGCGGGGTCCGGCACGGATATCGCGTTCAGCGCCGCTGCGGGGGCGAAGAGCAGCCGGCGTTGCAGGCCGGGTCCGGCGGCGCGCAACACCGCCATCACGGCCCCGCGCACCTGCCGGTCCGTGCCGGCCCATGCCTGACCCTTTGGCTGATATGAAGGCGCGGGCTCACCGGCGGCAAGCCATGCACACTTTTCCCGGACGGGGCATTGGGCGCATTTAGGGGAGCGGGCGGTGCAGATCAGCGCCCCGAGTTCCATCACCGCGGCGTTCCACCGGACCGACTGCCCCGGTTCGGCAGGGAGCAATTGGTCGGCCAGCCGCATTTCTGCTGCGTTCAGCGCAGGTGCCGGTAGCGCCGTCCCGGATATCAGGCGGGCATGCACCCGGCGAATATTCGTATCCACCACGGTTTCCCGGCGGCCAAAGGCAAATGCGGCGACGGCGGCCGCCGTGTAGCTGCCGACTCCCGGCAAACGCAGCAGCGCCTCATAGGAGCCGGGCACCTCGCCGTCGTGCTGCACTGCCATGAGCGTCGCGGCCGCGTGCAGCCGCAGGGCCCGGCGTGGATAGCCCAGCCGGCCCCAAGCACAGACCGCCTCGCCGGAGGGAGACTGCGCCATGGCGGCAGGGTCCGGCCAGCGGAGCAGCCAGTCCTTCCAGACCGGCAGCACGCGCGTCACCGGAGTCTGCTGCAGCATGACCTCGCTGACCAACACGCCCCACGCAGAGCACTCCGGGTCCCGCCAAGGCAGGTCCCGGGCATGTGACCCGAACCAAGTGATGATTTCTTCGTGCAACTGAACATCCTCAAGCAATAACCAACGAAGCCATAACCGACGCCGGAATAATGCTAGCGGGTGCGTGCGGCCGACTCCGGCCGCTGTCACATTCCGGCCCAAGAGCTGACCATTAGCTTGTCGCAGCTGCGCGCACGCCTAAAAGTGGTTTCATCCTCACCCCGCGGGCGTCCGGGTGGCGTACCCCGGAGCGCTCCGGCGTGGTGACAAGCCTACAGGGACCCGGGAACCTACAGTGGAGGAATGGCTGGGAACGGTAACGGGCGCGGCGACAACGGGCGCGGAAGTGGAACTTCCCGTACTTCCGCTGGCCGCCCATCCCAGCGGGTGATCTTCCGCCGCCGCCGGGCCGCGGTGGCTGCCGCGCTGCTGGTCCTGATCGTGATCGTTGTCGCAGCCATTGCGGGCGTCTCCTATTTGGGTTCCCGGCAAACCCCTCCCGGCACTGCAGCGTCATCGTCTGGTGCCGGCGATAGCATCTCACCGCAGGCGACCGCATCGCCGACGACCGCGCCGCAAACTACAGGGACGGGCGCGGCCGGGTCCGCGGGTGCAACCAGCACGGAATCCGCCGGCAGCGCCAGCGGGACGCCGGCGGCCGTCCCCGCATGCGCGGCGGACGCGGTCACTGTCACGGCAAGCACGGATGCCGCCGTCTATACCGCGGGGCAAAACCCCGTGCTGACGCTCAAGGTGACGAATGGGTCCAAGTCGCCGTGCACGGTCAACGTTGGTACCAATCGGATGGAGTTCCTGATCAGCAGCGGAGCTGACAGGGTTTTCTCTTCCAAAGACTGTCAGGAGGATGGAGCGGACCTTATCAAGACGATTGCGCCGGGCGCCTCTGAATCGGCAAACTTCCCGTGGACGCGGATCCGTTCGGCTCCCGGATGTCCCGCTGCCGCAGCCACGCGGGGAGCCGGCGGAGCCGACTATTCACTGACCGCTACCCTGGGTCCGTGGACAAGCCCTAAAGTCTCCTTCGAGCTGCAGTAACGCGCAATCGGCTGTCTTGCCGGCATCCGGCTTTCATGCCGGGAACCGGCTTTTACAGGAACCGGTCCAGCAGGCTTGCCTCAGCGATCCGGGACAGTCCTTCACGAACCGTTCGGGCGCGTTGTTCGCCAATTCCATCCACCACCATGAGTTCATCAATGGTGGCTGCCATCAGGTTCTGCAAACCGCCGAAGTGATCCACCAGCCTGTCCGCCACTGCCCTCGGCACGGCCTTGAGCCCGGACACGAGACGGTAGCCGCGCGGTCCGATGATTGCCTCCAGCGATTCCGGGCCGGAAGTCAGGCCGACGATGTTCGCAATCCGGCTCAGATCGATCAGCTCGGTGGGGCCTATTCCCTCCAGCGCGGAGACCGCGGCGTCAATTTCGGCCGAAGTCCGGGACGCGGAATAGTCGCGGATGACCATTTCGCTGCCCGGGCCGCGCCCGACCGTCAGCTCGTCAAGCTGGAGTGAGAGCAGCCGGCCGTCCACGCCCAGTTCCAGCACATACTGGGCAATTTCTTCGGAGATCCGCCGCACCATTTCGTGCCGCTGCAGGGTTACGGCAACGTCCCGGACCGTCACCATGGCCTCGATTTCCAGGGCGGAAAGCGAGCTGGTGACCTGGTCCAGCCGGGACCGGTAGCGCTCCAGCGTTGCCAGCGCCTGATTGGCCCGGGCAAGCACTTTTTCCGAGCCCTCGAGCACGTAGCGCAGGCCGTGCACGTAGAGAGCGATAATCTGCATGGATTGGCTGACGGAAATGACCGGGACTCCGGTCTGTTTGGCCACACGTTCGGCGGTGCGGTGCCGGGTGCCGGATTCGTGCGTTTCAATGCTGGGATCGGGAACCAGCTGCACGGCTGCCCGCAGGATCCTGTTCGCGTCCCTGTCACAGATGATCGCGCCATCCATCTTCGCCAGCTCGCGCAGCCGGGTCGGCGAGAATTCGATGCCTATCTCGAAACCGCCGGAACAGAGTTGTTCGATGGTGCGGTCGGAACCGAGGACTATTAGTGCGCCCGTTCGTCCGCGCAGGATCCGCTCCAGGCCGTCACGCAACCCGGTTCCGGGTGCAACCCTGGCCAACGTGGCCTTGAGGGCTTCTTCGGGGCTCCGGGCCATCGCCTTTTTCCTTCCACGGTTCGCGCGGGTACTTCCGCGTTAGTCACAACGCCAATAATAGTAGGATTCGGAGCTTCAGATCACAGCGGCTGGTCATTCCGGCAACGGTTGCACTTTGCGCTCCTTAGCGGCGTCGCGGAAGAGCAGGTCCATTGCTTCGGCCAGATGATGGACCTCCCGGACCGAGAATCCCTTGGGCACCGTCCCCGCACCCTTTGGGCTGGCGGGCACTATGGCGTGCGTAAAACCGAGGCGGTGCGCCTCGTGAATACGCTGGCTGATACCCGGGACCGGACGGACCTCGCCTGCAAGCCCCACCTCGCCGAATGCGATGAGCCGGTTGGGAATGGCCACTCTGGCCTTGGCCGAGGCCACAGCCAGCACAATGGCCAGGTCCATGGCCGGTTCGGTCAGCTTTACGCCGCCTACGGTGGCAACATAGCTGTCCTCGCCGGTAAGATCGGCACCCGCCCGCTGCTGGAGCACGGCAAGCAGCATGGAAACCCGGGACGAATCAAGACCGGTCGCGGAACGGCGGGGCTGCGAGGTGGAACTGGCCGCAAGCAGGGACTGCACCTCCGCCAGCAATGGGCGCCGGCCCTCCAGCGTGACAGTGATGCACGTACCGGAGACCGGATCCTTGGTCCGGGAGACGAACAGCCCGCTGGGATCAGCGAGGCCAATGATGCCGTGTTCGGTGAGGTCAAAACAGCCCACCTCATCCGTGGGCCCGTAACGGTTTTTGATGGCGCGGACCAACCGGAGCCGGGAATGGCGCTCACCGTCGAACTGGCAGACGACATCCACCAGATGCTCCAGCAGGCGCGGTCCCGCGATGGAGCCGTCCTTGGTGACGTGGCCGACCAGCAGGGTAGTCATATTGAGCCGCTTTGCCGCAGCAATGAGGGAAGCGGCAACTTCCCGTACCTGCGAGACGCCGCCTGCGCTGCCGTCCACGGCGGCGCTGCTGAGCGTCTGAACGGAATCGACAATCAGCAGTTTCGGCATCAGCGCCTCCACCTGACCCAGGGCAGCGCCCAGATCGGTTTCCGCGGTCAGATACAACGTGTCGGCAACGGCGCCGATCCTGTTGGCGCGCAGCTTGACCTGCGCCGCCGATTCTTCACCGGTGACATAGAGCACATCACGGACCTCCACCCGATCCTCATTGCGCGCAAATTTCGCCGCTACGTCCAACAGCAGGGTGGATTTCCCGACGCCCGGTTCACCGGCCAGCAGGATGACGGCACCGGGAACCATACCTCCGCCGAGCACCCTGTCCAGTTCGGGAACGCCGGTAGGCAGGTATGCCGCCGTCGACGCATCCACATCCGCAATCTTCAGCGCCGGAACGGCGACCGCAGTTGCCGCCGTCGTTCTGCCGACGCTGACGCCGGATTCCTCCACGGTTCCCCAGGCCTGGCACTCTGCGCAGCGACCCACCCACTTGACCGTGGACCAGCCGCATTCGGAGCATTTGTAGCCTTGCGAGGGTGTCCGCCCGGTGCGGAGGGATTTTGTTGCCATGAAACCAGCGTAGCGGCGCCCACCGACACTGACCGTTGTGGCCGGCCGGCGGCAATGTCCACGGAAGGTCCCGAACTGTTCACCGGCCGTTCATTTGCCCCGGACCGTCCCGTTACCTGGGCTGCATAGCGTGAAGAGCGGTAAGGCACACCAGTGGCTCCTGCACCTTGGGACCGATCTGCGATTCCCTGGAAGGGGCAACATTAAGTGAAGGCTTTTCGCTTTGGGCAGGCTGCGGCAGTATTGACGGCCGGCGCTCTTGCACTGACGGCCTGCGGCGGCAATTCCAGCGCTGCCGGCACGTCCTCCGCCGACGCATCCGGGCCGGCATCGG
>JBBSSN010000026.1:0-15136 GCA_038242035.1 Actinomycetales bacterium | reverse complement strand
GCGCCGTCCTGCAGGTAATGCCTGAACCGGCGGCTGATGACGTCGTACATGGAGGCGGTGTCATCCACCGCTGCGTCCCCGGTGATGGCGAATTTCCGGTACTCGGACTTCTTGGCAATGCCGTCTTCGACCACCACCATGGAGGCCACGACGTTGGTGCCCTGGACGTGTGAGATGTCATAGCACTCAATCCGCAGCAGGGGCACCGGGAGGTCGAGCGCTTCCTGCAGTTCCTGTAAAGCCAACGATCGGGTGGTCAGGTCTCCGGCACGGCGCGACTTATGCAGTTTCATTGACTGCTCGGCGTTCTGCCGCACCGTGTCCAGCAGTGCCGCCTTGTCGCCGCGTTGGGGTACCCGGATGTCAACCTTGGCTCCGCGCAGTCCGCCGAGCCAGACGGCAAGCTGCTCGCTGTTGGACGGCTGCTCCGGGACCAGAATCTGGCGCGGAATGCCTTGCCGCTCGGTTCCGTCATCCCCGTAGACCTGCTGCAGCAGGTGCTCAATCAGTTCCGCAGGCGTAGAATCCTCCACTTTTTCGACCACCCAACCGCGCTGGCCGCGGATCCGGCCGGCCCGGACATGGAATACCTGCACGGCAGCTTCCAGCTCATCCTGGGAAACGGCAAAGATGTCCGCGTCGGTGTCTTCGGAGAGCACTACGGCATTGCGTTCGAACACCTTCCGCAGCGCGATCACGTCATCGCGCAATCTGGCCGCCTGCTCGTAATCGAGCTCCTTTACCGCCGCCGTCATCTGACGCTCCAGTTTGGCAATGAACGGTTTTGCCTCCCCGCCCATAAACGAGCAGAACTCGTCCGCCAGCGCACGATGCTCTTCCGGGGTCACTTTGCCCACACAGGGCGCGGAACACTTATCGATATAGCCCAGCAGGCAGGGCCGCCCGCTGCGTTGCGCGCGCTTGAGCACCCCTGGGCTGCAGGTACGCACGGGAAAGACCCGCAGCAGGGTATCGACGGTCTCTCGGATGGCTCCCGCCGTGTAGGGGCCGAAGTACCGGACACCCTTGCGCCGCTCCCCGCGCATGACCTGCACCCGCGGGAACTTCTCGCCCAAGGTAACAGCGAGGTAGGGATAGGACTTATCGTCGCGGAAGGCCAGGTTGTAGCGCGGATTGAATTCATTGATCCAGGTCCACTCCAGCTGCAGGGCTTCGAGTTCGCTGCCCACAGTTGTCCACTGCACGCTGGCCGCCGAATGCACCATCGCGTAGGTTTTCGGCAACAGAGTCAGCGGGTTGGCGAAGTAGGAATTAAGCCTGGAGCGCAGGTTCTTGGCCTTGCCCACATAAATGACGCGCCCGTGCTCGTCCCGGAAGCGGTACACGCCCGGATCCGTAGGTATTTCGCCGGTTTGAGGCCGGTAAGTCGCTGGGTCTGCCACAATTCCATCCTAAAGGCGCTGCCTGTGCTGCGGGGTTCCAGCTGCTGAGGTCTGCAGCTGCGGGACGCTAACGCACAATGCCCGCCAAGCGTCGGTTAAGCTCCGCCAGCAGAGCGGGAGCGTCCGCTATTACTACCGCCGCGCCCGCGGTTTCCAGCTCCCCGGGCAGGGCAAAGCCCCATTTCACGCCGATGCAGTCCAACCCGTTCGCGAGTGCCCCACGAACATCCTGTGCACGATCCACCACCATGACGGGCCGTCGCGGACCACTCAGGGCCCCGGCGGCAGAAGCAATGATTTCTCTCTTTCCGCTGCGGTACCCCGGGTCTGACGGACGCAGAGTTTCGTCATCCGCGGAGCCGGATACCGCGCTGAAAAAGTCCGCCAAACCGTGAGCCCGCAGCACGGTCCCGGCCAGGGCCTGCGGTTTCTGCGTAGCCACCGCCAGCGCAATGCCCCGGTCCTGCAGGTCCTCCAGCACTTCCCTGACGCCGGGGTAGACCCGCCCCATGGCAATACCCTCCAACGCATACCAGCGCCGGTATATCCGGATCAACTCCGGGAGCTGCGCCGCGGCAGCATCCGTCAGGTCCAACAATGCGTCCGAGAGTTTGGGACCCACCATGGCCGCGAGCACGGATTCGCAGGGGACCGGAAGTCCCATCTCATGGAGCGCGTGGGCAATCCCGCCGCTGATACCGCCGGCCGGATCCACCAGGGTGCCGTCCAAGTCGAACAGCACGGCGTCACAGCCCTGCACACCGTCCTGTATGCATTCCTGAACGCACTCCTGCACACCGTCCTGAACGAGTGCCTGGGCAGTCACGGCAACACTTCACTCAGGAAGGAAGCCGTGTAGCTCGTCGTGGACCGGGCGACTTTTTCGGGGGTTCCCGCGGCCATCAGCAGACCACCGCCGGAACCACCATCCGGGCCCAGATCCACTACCCAGTCCGCGCTCTTGATGACGTCAAGATTGTGCTCGATGGTGATCACCGTGTTTCCCTTGTCCACTAGTCCCTGCAGTACCAGCAGCAGCTTGCGGATATCTTCAAAGTGCAGACCGGTGGTTGGTTCATCGAGCACGTAGACGCTGCGTCCGTTCGAGCGCTTCTGCAGTTCAGCGGCCAGCTTGACCCGCTGCGCTTCCCCGCCGGAGAGCGTCGTGGATGCCTGGCCCAGCCGCACATAGCCCAGTCCGACGTCGACCAAAGTGTTCAGGTGGCGCGCGATCGGAGTGAAGGCGGCAAAGAACTCCGCTCCCTCCTCGATCGGCATGTTCAGCACATCCGCAATCGATTTGCCCTTGTAGTGGACCTCCAGCGTTTCGCGGTTGTAGCGGGCCCCGTGACACACCTCGCACGGGACGTAAACGTCCGGCAGGAAGTTCATCTCGATCTTCAGCGTCCCGTCACCGGAACACGCTTCGCAGCGGCCGCCCTTGACATTGAAGGAGAACCGGCCCGGCTGATAGCCACGGACCTTGGCCTCGGTAGTTTCGGCGAAGAGCTTGCGGATATTGTCAAAGACTCCGGTGTAGGTGGCCGGATTAGACCGCGGCGTGCGGCCGATCGGGCTTTGGTCCACATGGACAACCTTGTCCAGATGCTCCAGACCGTCCACCCGCAGATGCCGACCCGCCACCTGCTTGGCGCCGTTGAGTTTGTTGGCCAGCACTTTATAGAGAATCTCATTGACCAGCGTCGATTTGCCGGAACCGCTGACCCCCGTCACCGCGGTGAAGAGCCCGAGGGGGAAGGCCACATCCACGTTTTGCAGGTTGTTCTCGCGCGCCCCCACGACCTTGAGCTCGCGCTTTTTGTCGTATTTGCGCCGCTTCGCCGGGACCTCGATGCTCTTGCGGCCGGAAAGGTAGTCTGCGGTCAGCGATTTGGTGTTCGTGAGCAGGTCCGCGTAGGAGCCCGAATGAACCACCTCGCCGCCGTGTTCTCCCGCACCGGGTCCGATGTCCACAATCCAGTCAGCTTCCTGAATCGTATCTTCATCATGTTCGACAACAATCAGGGTGTTCCCCAGATCGCGCAGCCTGGTCAGGGTCTCGATCAGCCGGCGGTTATCCCGCTGGTGCAGCCCAATGGACGGCTCGTCCAGGACGTAAAGCACGCCCACGAGACCTGAGCCGATCTGAGTGGCCAGCCGGATCCGCTGAGCCTCCCCACCGGAGAGCGTCGCCGAGGCCCGCTCCAGGTTCAGGTACTCCAGCCCGACGTCGAGCAAAAAGGTCAGCCGGGCCTGGATCTCCTTAAGCACTTGGCTGGCGATCTGGGCCTCCCGACCGGTCAGCACCAGGTTGGAGAGGAACTCGAAGCAGTCACGCATCGGCAGTGCCGAGACGGCGGCGATCGACTTACCGTTGATCAGCACCGAGAGCGATGCAGGGTTCAGCCTCGCTCCGCCGCACACCGGACACGGGATCTGCCGCATGTACTCTTCATAGCGGTCCCGTGCGGTATCCGACTCGGTTTCCACATGCTTGCGCTGAATGTACTGGACAGCACCTTCAAAGCCGGTACTGTACTTGCGTTCCCGCCCGAACCTGTTTTTGTACTGCACCACGACCTTGTGGTCCTTGCCGTACAGCACGGACTGCCGGGCATCCTCGGAGAGTTTCCGCCACGGAGCCGTCATGGAGAATCCCAGGTCCTTCGCCAGACCATCCAGCAGCCGGTTCCAGTACTCCGTCGTCGCGGTCCCCAAGGACCAAGGCGCGATCGCCCCTTCCGACAGCGAGAGCTGCGGGTTCGGCACGACCAGTTCCTCGTCGACCTCCAGCTTGGTTCCGATGCCACTGCAGGCAGGGCAGGCACCAAAGGGATTGTTGAAGGAGAACGAGCGCGGTTCCACCTCGTCGATGGCCAGTGGATGCTCGTTGGGGCAGGCCAGGTTCTCGGAAAAGGACCGGATCCGCTGTGGGTCGTCGTCCTCGAGCTCGACGAGCTCCACCAGCACACGGCCCTCCGCCAGCCCGAGCGCCGTCTCCACCGAATCCGTCAGCCGCTGGGAAATTCCATCCTTGACCACCAGACGATCCACGACCACCTCAATGGTGTGTTTGAACTGCTTCTTCAGCCTCGGCGCCTCAGCGAGCTGGATCAGTTCACTGTCCACCTTGGCGCGGGAGTAACCCTTCGCGGTGAGCTCCTTGAAAAGCTCCACGAACTCGCCTTTACGCGCGCGCACCACCGGCGCAAGCACCTGAAAGCGGGTTCCTTCCGGCATTTCCAGCAGCTGGTCAACGATCTGCTGCGGCGTCTGCCGGGCCACCGGCTCGCCGCAGACGGGACAGTGCGGCGTCCCTACCCGCGCCCACAGCAGGCGCATGTAGTCGTAAATCTCCGTAATGGTGCCGACCGTGGACCGCGGGTTCTTATTCGTTGACTTCTGGTCGATCGAAACCGCGGGCGAGAGGCCCTCGATGAAATCGACGTCGGGCTTATCCACCTGACCCAGGAACTGGCGGGCGTAAGCGGAGAGCGACTCCACATAGCGGCGCTGCCCTTCCGCGAAGATCGTGTCAAAGGCCAGCGAGGACTTCCCCGAACCGGAGAGCCCGGTAAAGACGATCATGGCATCGCGGGGCAGATCCAGATCCACATTGCGCAGGTTATTCTCCCGCGCGCCCTTGACGACCAGACGGGACCGGTCCTGTTGGGTCAATGGCCGACTGGAAACCGGCTGCCGCGATACTTTTTGCGATGTTTCAACTGCTTTAGGCACGTACTCCATAATAATCGAATCTTCGTTCGAACAGGCGTTCCCTTCGGAACTTTCGCCAGAGGCTTAGAAAGTCTACTGCGCATTGGAACGTTCGACGGCGGCGCGAACCAATTCCAGCGCCGGCCCCAGCGCCACGCCGTGACGTCTGACGACGGCGGCATAATCCGACGCGGCGGCCGCCACCTGCGCCAGCGACTCGTCCCCTGCTGCAGCGACCACAGTCCCGGCACGGCCAGCCGTGCGCACGATCCCCGCCTGTTCCAGCTCACGATACGCGCGGGCCACCGTATTAACCGCGACACCCAGCTGCCCGGCCAGCGCCCGGACCGGCGGAAGCCGCGTCCCCACAGCAAGCTTCCCGGAGGCGGTGAGGTCCAAAATGCGCACTCGAATCTGCTCGAACGGCGGTACCGACGACGCTTCATCCAGCCGCCACCTGCCCAGCACGGCGCCCCCGCTTTTCACAGGGCCGGCAACCTTCACAGCGCAGCCGTCTCTTCGACCAGCGGATCACCGAACTGGGACATATACAGGTCGTGATAGAAACCGCCCGCGGCCAGCAGCTCCTCATGAGTGCCCTGCTCCAGAATTCTGCCGTGATCCATCACGAGGATCAGGTCCGCGTCGCGGATGGTGGAGAGCCGGTGGGCAATAACGAAACTGGTCCGCGACTCGCGTAGCCGGTTCATCGCCTGGCGGATCAGTACCTCGGTACGGGTGTCCACGGAGCTGGTGGCCTCATCCAGAATCAGGATGCCGGGATCGGCCAGCCAGGCCCTGGCGATGGTCATGAGCTGGCGCTGTCCCTGGCTCAGGCTGTCGCCGTCGTCGGACAATTCCGTCTCATAACCCTCCGGGAGGGACCTGACGAAGTGATCGACATACGTAGCCTCGGCGGCCTGCTCGATCTGCTCCTGCGTCGCATCCAGGCGCCCATAGGCCAAATTATCCCGAATGGTCCCACCGAAGAGCCACGCATCCTGGAGCACCATGCCAAACCGCCGGCGCAGATCATCGCGCGTCATTTTGGCTGTGTCCACGCCGTCAATGGTGATGCGGCCGGAGTCAATCTCGTAGAACCGCATCAGCAGGTTCACCAGTGTCGTCTTCCCGGCACCCGTCGGCCCGACAATCGCCACCGTCTGTCCGGGCTCCGCCACCAGGGACAGGTCCTGGATCAGCGGCTCCCCCGGGGTGTAGCTGAAGTTCACATTCTCGAAGACAACCCTGCCGACCGTGGCACCGAGCGCTACCGCGGGCACCGGATCGGGTGCCTGCTCCTTGGCATCGAGCAGGTCAAAGACCCGCTCCGCTGAGGCAACCCCGGACTGCAGCAGATTGATCATCCCGCCGATCTGCGCCATCGGCTGGCTGAACTGGCGTGAATACTGAATGAACGCCTGCACGCTGCCGATGGTCAGGTTCCCGGAGGCAATCTGCACACCGCCGACCACTGCTACCGCCACATAATTCAGATTGGAAATAAAGTTCATCGACGGCATGATGATGCCCGAGATGAATTGTGCGTTGGCGCTGGAGCGGAACAGGCTCTCATTCGAGACGGCGAATTTGTCGATCGCCACCTGCTGCTGCCCGAAGGCCTTGACCACCTCGTGGCCGGTGAACATCTCCTCAATGTAACCGTTGAGCTCACCGGTCGTCTTCCACTGTGCGGTGAACTGGACCTTGGACCGCTTGGCGATCAGGACGGTTACGAGCACTGTCGCGGGAACCGTTGCCAGCGCTATCAGCGCCAGCAGCGGCGAGATGGAAAACATCATCGACAGCACACCGACCACTGTCAGGACGGAGACCAGCAGCTGCGTCAGCGTCTGATTCAACGTCTGCGAGAAATTGTCGATGTCATTGGTCACCCGGCTGAGCACATCGCCGCGGGATTCCTCCTGGAAATGGGACATCGGCAGCCGGTCCAGTTTCGTTTCGATCTCCTGCCGCAGTTTGTACATGGCGCGCTGGACGATTCCGGCGGTGATGTAGCCCTGACTCCAATTGAAGAAGAACGCCACCGCATAAAGAACCAGCACGCTCAGCAGCACCCAGCCAAGTGCCTGCTGATCAAGTCCCTGACCGGGCACCACATCCATCCCGCTGAGCATGTCCGCAACTTGGCCCTGGCCCTTAGCCCGCAGACCCTCCACGGCCTGCGCCTTCGTCACCGACGCGGTGAACATCTTGCCCACCACGCCTTGGAAAATCAGGTCCGTGGCGTGACCGAGAATCTTCGGAGCCAGCACACTCATGCCCACCGCAACAGCTGCCAGGAAAACCACCCAGATCATCCTCGGCCTGTCGGCCGCCATCAACGCAAAGATCCGTTTAACACTCGGTCCGAACGATTTTGCCTTCTGCGGCGGTCCGCCGTGTCCGCGCATACTCATACCGCCCGCACCCCGTCCTCGTCCGTGAGCTGCGAAGTTACTATCTCCTGATAGGTCCCGCAGCCAGCCATCAGCTCGTCATGCGTTCCCTGGCCCACCAGCCGCCCTTCATCAAGGACCAAAATGTGGTCCGCATGCATGATCGTATTGACGCGCTGGGCCACCACGAGCACCGTGGCGTGCCGGGTAACCGTTTTCAGTGCCGCCCGCAGTTTCGCATCCGTGGTGAAATCCAAGGCGGAGAAGCTGTCATCAAAGAGGTAGATCGACGGCCCGCTGACCACGGCGCGGGCTATGCAGAGCCGCTGACGCTGGCCGCCGGAGAGGTTGGTCCCGCCCTGGCCAACGGGGGCATCGAGCCCCTGCGGCATATCCCTGACAAAGTCCGCAGCTTGGGCAATTTCAAGGGCCCGCCACAGCTGCTCGTCCGTCGCGTCGGGACGGCCGAAGCGCAGATTACCGGCAACCGTCCCGGAGAACAGATATGCCCGCTGCGGCACCAGCCCAATCGCCGAGCGCAGCGTTTCCAGGGTCACCGCGTGACTGTCATGGCCGCCCACCGAAATGGATCCGGCGGACCGGTCCAGCAACCGCGGAATCAGATTCAACAGCGTTGACTTACCGCTGCCCGTGGAACCTATGACCGCCGTCGTCGTTCCAGGCTTTGCCGTGAAGCTCAGACCGGATACCACCGGCGCCTCCGCGCCCGGGTAGGTGAACCCGACGTTGTTGAATTCCAGAGCACCGTCCAACGCCCGCAGCGCCAGCGCTCCCGTGGAATCCGCCACCGAGGACTCCGTGTCCAGCACCGTCTGAATCCGCTCAGCACAGACCGCGGCCCGCGGGATCATCATGAACATGAACATCGCCATCATCACCGACATCAAAATCTGCATGATGTAGCTCAAGTAGGCCGTCAGTGCTCCGATTTGCATGGCGCCGCTGTCGATTCGCTGGCCGCCAAACCAAAGGACTCCCACAGAGGTTACATTGACCACCACGAAAATGGTCGGAAACATCAGCGCCAGCAGCCGTCCCGTGCGCAACTGGGTCCACGTCAGCTCGCCGTTAGCGTGGCCAAACCGCTCCATCTCGAAATCGCGCCGGACAAACGCCCGAATAACGGAAATGCCCATGATCTGCTCGCGCAGCACGGCGTTGATCCGGTCAAGCTGTTTTTGCACCAGCCGGAACAGCGGAACCAACTTGCGCACAATAAGCCAGATGGCCAGAATCAGCACCGGCAGAATCACCACCAGGAGCCCGGACAGCGGGACGTCCTGGTTGAGCGCCAGCACAATCCCGCCCACGCACATAATGGGAGCCGTCACCATCATGGTGAAGCCCATCAGCGTTAGCATCTGGACCTGCTGGACGTCATTAGTGGTGCGGTTGATCAATGACGGAGCTCCGAAGACCCCCACTTCCTGGGCGGAAAATGATTCCACCCGGGTAAACAAATCCCGGCGGATCTGCCGCCCGACCCTCATCGCCAGCTGCGCGCTCAGATACGTCGCCCCCACGGCGCAGACGATTTGGCCGGCGGTAATGGCCAGCATCCAGCCACCGAGCTGGAAGATCAGCGCCGTATTGCCCTTGACTACGCCGTCGTCAATGATGTCCGCGTTGATGGTCGGCAGGTACAGCGTGCCAAGGGTGGACAGGAACTGCAGCACAATGATCAGTGTGAGCGGGACTTTGTGCGGAGCCAGGTTCCCTACGATTAATCGGATGAGCACGAGTCCTCCAGCGGACCTAGTGACGAGAGCACGATACCAGCGGCGCAGACAGGTTTCAGCACCCGTGTTTTAGCACCACTGACAGTGTAAAACTACTGCTGTCAAAGTTCCTCCGATACTCTGCCCCGTCCGCGAGCTTATTCTCACGGCGGAATCTGCGTAGGCTTTCGACATGAGCGTCAATACTTGGAACCTGCCCGCCGTAACCGTCCGGAGCATCGCCGTGGGCGGCATGGACAATAACGTCTACGTCCTCACGGGGCGGCAAAGCGGTGATCAGGTCCTCATCGACGCGGCCGACGACGGCGACGCCATCCTTGCGCTGCTGGCCGAGGCTGCCCGGGATGCGGATACGGAGGTGAGCGCCCGGCTGGCGTTGGTGGTGACGACCCATTCGCACTGGGACCATGTTCGTGCCCTGGCCGAAGTCGTGGCCCGCACCGGGGCAAAGACCGCTGCCGGCCGCGACGACGCGGAAAACATCGAGGTGCCCACGAACAACCTGTTGGCGAACGGTGACGTGCTCAGCTTTTCTGGTTTTGCCCTTGACGTGATCGCGCTGCGCGGTCATACCCCCGGGTCCGTGGCGCTGCTGTACCGCGATCCAGCGGGCCCGGCGCACCTTTTCTCCGGCGACTCGCTCTTCCCCGGCGGCGTCGGCAACACGCAGCAGGATTCCGCGCGCTTTAGTCAGTTGCTCGATGACGTGGAAGCCCGGATCTTCGACGTTCTCCCGGACGATACCCTGGTTCACCCGGGTCATGGCAACGGGACGACGCTCGGGGACGAGCGACCGCATCTTCAGCAATGGCGGGCCCGCGGCTGGTAATTGCTGATGCTCGAACGGCAGCTTCGGGTAAGCGCGGGCGGCGGGGTGGAATCGAACCGGCGGTCGACGGTTCGATTCACGGGCCCTTCAGATTTGATGCAGTTGAACCAGAGGAACCCACAGATCCTTCCGGCCTTGCTACGCTGCCAGGAATCGAGGTAGGAAACCAAGTCCCGTATCCACTGTGCCAAGCTGCTGGAACCGGCACTCTCCACGGATGCGTTCTCAGCGACAATAATCGGCTGGTCGGGCGCAACCCTGGCAAGCTCGTCCAAACCGTCGCCAAAGAGCTGATCCACGGGCGTCCAGGGGCTGGTACTGCCCCTGGCTGCCGAAGTTGTCAGAAGCCAGCCCCACCTACCCAACCTATTGACTTCCCGGATAGGGGCTGGCCATATCCTGGGTCCTGTCCGAAGGCGCATTAGGCGACCAGATCCCGATTACGTTGCGCAGTCCCTTGGCGGTGATGCGCGGCGTATTTGCGTAGTTCCACCCGGCGTCCGCCACAGAATCCTGCCCGGCGCCACCATCCCGAGTTAAGACCGTCAAGCCCAGGCATCGACTGGCACCTTTCCCCGGTTATAGGTACAGATAGCAGTCCCGCACCTGCGTCTCGGTAATCATTCATCCTCGAACGGAAGGCTCGTCCGCGGGCGCATCCGCACTGACAACCGGGCACCAAAGTCGACGAGTTCTGTGCCGAACTCGGCATCACGCGCCAGACGCTCTATCGGCACGTATCACCCACCGGTGAAACTGCGCCCGGACGAGGCGAAACTCCCCTCAAAACGCTAGACCCCCCACTACATAATTGCGTGAATACACGCATGAATGTACTTTTGGTTTATGGAAACACTCACGCATGCCCCGTTGCTGGCACGGTTCGGCTACGCGGTCTCTGATCCGACCCGGGCCCGGATCCTGCTTGCTCTCGCCGACGCGCCTGCCTACCCCTCGGACCTGGCGGACTCCCTTTCAGTGTCCCGGCAGAGCGCGTCCAACCATCTGACGTGCCTTCGCGGCTGCGGCCTCGTGGTGGCTGTGCCGCACGGCAGGCGGAGCCGGTATGAGCTTGCCGATGTCCGGCTGGGCCACGCGATCAGGAACCTGATCGGCGTCGTGCTCGCAGTGGACCCGGCCTGCTGTGCCCCCGACGGGACGTCTCTGGCATGACCGCCCTCCAGCTTGGACCCCACCCGGCCCGCCGTGCCGTTCTGAGCCGCCGTATCCGGCTGTTCGCCGCGGCGACCATCACGTACAACGTCATCGAAGCCGCCGTGGCCCTCTGGGCCGGCGGCGTCGCCGACTCGTCCGCGCTGATCGGCTTCGGCCTTGACTCGGTGATCGAGGTGGCATCCGCCGTGGCCCTGTCCTGGCAGTTCTCCGCCCGGGATCCTGAACGGCGCGAACACCTGACCCTGCGGATAATCGCCGTCTCCTTCTTCGCCCTGGCCGCCTTCGTCACTGCGGATTCCGTCCGGTCCCTGGCAGGCGGCGGCGAGGCACACCACTCCACCGCCGGCATCGTGATCGCGGCACTGAGCCTGGCCATCATGCCCGTACTGTCCTGGCTGCAGCGCCGCGCAGGCCGGGAACTCGGCTCCCGGACAGCGGTGGCCGATTCCAAACAGACCCTGCTGTGCACCTACCTCTCCGCGGTCCTCCTGACCGGTCTGGTGCTGAACAGCACACTGGGCTGGTGGTGGGCCGACGCCGGCGCGGCGTTCGTCATCGCCGTCATCGCCGCCCGCGAGGGCATCAACGCCTGGCGCGGCGACGTCTGCTGCACCGTCCCGCGCACGGCTGCAGCCTCCGACACCGAACGCGATGATTGCGGCGCCGATACGGCGCCACCGACAGACCCAGCCCCCGCCGACGGGAACGGGTGCTGCGGCGGGTGCGGCCCCGCACCCGGACGACAATCCGTTTCCCTGCCCGTTGCCCGACGGGAGGGCTGAACCATGGACTACGAACTGCGGACCATTCCCGGCTGTCCGAACAGAGGCCCGGCGCTGGAGCTGTTCCGGCAGGCACTGGCCGCCGAAGGTGCGGATGCCCGGAATCCTCGTGACGTGGAGCTCACCTCCGAGAGCGAGGCCGAGGCGCTGGACTTTCACGGCTCGCCCTCGTTCATGGCCGACGGCCGCGATCTGTTCACCGCGACTGCCTCCCCTGCCCTGACCTGCCGGGTGTACCGATCCTCGACGGGCCTGACAGGGCTCCCGTCCCTGGAAGATCTGCGTGCGGCTCTATCCTCCGCCGGGGACGCCGGCCGCTAAGGACACCCGAGACACAACACCCCAAGTGCAGAGCGGCACGCGGGTCATGGAGTGTCCGTCGTGAATAGCTCGCGCAAGCGTTCCACGATCTCTTTGCGCGCCTCATGGCCGATCATCGTCGGCAGCAGCGGATAGACATGGACCTGGCCGTTCTGCTGGATGAACTCGACGTCGACACCCGCCTTGGCGGCCTTCTCCGCGAAGAGCCGATCGTCGGGGTTCAAGATGTCGTGGGTTCCGAAAAAGAGTGTGATTGGGGCCCAGTCCTTCCAGGCCGCCGTTGATGGGACTGACGATGGCGTATTCGCGCGTTCGTCCCTCTCACGCTCGTCAACGCCGCAGTCAGAATCGACGGGCTCGCGCCTCGGTGAACATCACTCGCCGCAGCCGAAAACGTTCGGCGGCCGTCCGGCAGTGTCTGTTTCGATCGCGAAGACAGAACCGGAGAGCGGATGTGCTTCAAGCTGCTCTTTCGTGAGGTTCTCGCGCGCGCTGGCGACATACAACGTCGAGCGGTCGGCACCGCCGAACGCGACAGAGGTAACATTCGGCGCGGGCAGGTCGATTCTGAACTTCTCAACTCCTGCTGAATCGTAATGGACGACGCGGCCGGCACCGTAGATCGCACTCCAAAAATTGCCGTCCCGATCGATCGTCAACCCGTCATGCGCTTCGCCGTGGATGAACACTTCGATATCGGTCACCTCACCGTCCGGACTGTACGCGCCCGTGTAGATGGATTCAACGCCCGTATCGGTGAAGAAGATGCGGCTGCCGTCCAATGACCACTCCAAACCGTTCGCGACCGAGATGCCGCCACGGAGAACTCTCACGTCCCCTTGCTGGGAGACCGAATAGAACGCACCATCCGGTTCCCCTGTGGTGAGGTTCATCGAACCGGTGACCCAACGCCCATACGGATCCACTTTGCCCTCGTTCAACCGCAGACCTGGATGGCCGTGGTCGATGTGGGCGAGTTGCCTGATGATTCGGCCGTCCGAATCGGTTAGCACGACCCTATCGGCGAGCGAGACGACAAAACCTTCTAGTCGTTCCACCACCGCAGGATGAAAGGAGCATACCGGAGCCGGCAGAGCAATCGTGGCGTCGCTTGACCCATCACGCTGTCCACCCACCATGCTTCGGTGGATGAGACCGGCAGTAATGTCACACCACAACATCGCCGGCTGATTCTGAATCGTCTGAGCCACGAGACTTTCACCGAGAATCGCCTGGCTTCGCCGAAATACGCTAACTGACAGTGGCAGTGATGACACCCGACAATTCAAGCATGTATGGCCCGCGCGTAACAGGGTCTTCTAAACTCTGGACCTTCGCCATAGTGTGGACGGTATGGACTTGGAAATTGAGGGTAGAAAAGCATTGATCTCCGGCGCGGATTCCGGGATCGGGTGGCACACGGCCAGGCTGCTGCTCAATGAAGGTGCCACGGTGGTCATCACCGACCTGGACCAGCAGAAGTTGAACGCTGCGGCTGAGAAGCTGGAGGCGAAACCTGGCCGGTTGCATGCTTTCGCAGCCGACATCACCAGTGTTGAATCGCTTGCCGCTCTGCATGCGAGCGTAGGCAATGCGGTCGGGGATATCGACATTCTTGTGCAATCAGCAGGCATTACCGGCGCGCAAGGTCTTTTCCACGAGATCAGCGATGAAGGGTGGACAAACACGATCCTCGTCGATCTGATCGGTCCCGTTCGCCTGGTTCGGGAATTCCTTCCGGATCTCCGCACCGGTGGCTGGGGGCGTTTGGTTCTGATGGCGTCGGAAGACGCCGTGCAACCGTATGATGACGAATTGCCGTATTGTGCAGCAAAGGCCGGTGTGCTGGCGTTCGCCAAAGGTCTTTCCCAGACCTATGCCCTGGAGGGGCTGCTGGTTAACACAGTGTCCCCGGCGTTCATCCACACACCAATGACGGATGCCATGATGCAAAAAAGAGCCGATGAACTCGGCGTCAGCATCCAGGAAGCCATCGAGAGCTTTCTGTCCGAGAAACGCCCGAACATGGAATTACGCCGTCGAGGAGAACCCGACGAGGTCGCAAGCGTTATCGGTTTCCTGTGCTCGGAGCGGGCAAGCTTCGTGAACGGCGCGAACTACCGCGTTGACGCCGGTTCGGTAGCCACAATCTGAGACGAATCGTGATGACCGGGCTCGGGGGCCTGGATATTGGCGTGAGCAACGCCGGTAAGTGCGTGTACGTCGAGAAAATCGAGGATCTCAGCGATGAGCTATTCGAAGAGACCTTCCACACGGTCAGTGATCATGCGCAGCGGAACTCAGGGGCGGGCTCGGTGACTGGTATGACCGCGAAGAAACATCCCGCGATGTCATCTACAAAGGTCGTGTTCGGCGTTGCACCGAGCAAAACACTCAGTACGAGGTCACGAGCGACAGGACCGAGCACGTGGCGATGCGCAAAACTGACGCGTTGACGAAAATCGAGTAATTGAGACCAATGACGAAGCAATGGTCAACTGAGCATGTTGTGCCGCGGGTATTCACGATCGGCCATTCCACCCGCGCCTTTGATGAGGTACTGGCAATGCTGCGTTCGAATGGGGTCACCGATCTGGTTGACGTGCGGTCCTTTCCATCGTCGCGGAAGTTTCCGCAGTGGAACCAGGACGAGATCAAGGATGCGTTGCCCACGGATATCGGGTACCGATGGATCCGGGATCTTGGCGGCCGCAGGCATACGCCCGCTGGTGTGACGAGTCCTAATGGT
>JBBSSN010000025.1:0-15265 GCA_038242035.1 Actinomycetales bacterium | reverse complement strand
GCGTCGTCAATGGTGGAGCCGAGCAGTTGCACGTCCTCGGCGATGCTGCCCACGCGCAAAATCTCCGTGTGTCCACCGGAGACCAGCAGGGCGCCGATGTTCGCCAACTGACCCGGCCCGCCGCCGTCGCCCCCTTGCTCCTGCCCGCCGCCGTCGCCCTTCCCCGCTGAAACCCCACCGAGCGACTCGTCCAGCAGCGCCGCACCCACATGAGCGACCAGGTGGTTAATCGCGTAGAGCGGCTTTCCGGTAGCAACCGCGAGCGCTTTCGCTGCGCACACACCGACCATCAGGGCACCGGCCAGCCCGGGGCCGCTGGTCACCGCGATCGCGTCGATATCCGCCAGGCTAACGGCAGCCGCGTCGAGCGCCGCCCGCAGGGTCGGGACCATGGCATCCAAGTGGGCTCTGGAGGCGATTTCGGGAATCACCCCGCCAAAACGGACGTGTTCTTCCATCGAGGAGGACACCGCATTAGCCAGCAGCTGCGTTCCACGGACGATTCCGACGCCGGTTTCGTCGCAGGAGGATTCGATGCCCAGAATCAGGGGTTCCGTCCGGTTCATGCTGTTGCCTCATCGGTTGGCGTGAGCCGGAGCCGCATTATCAGGGCGTCGGTCCCATCGCGGTAGTAGCGTGCGCGCACGTGGATCTGTTCGAAGCCGAAGCGCAGGTACAGTTGCTGCGCCCGCGGATTATCGGCGCGCACCTCCAGCAGGACGTCGTCGGCGTCCCGGTTGTCGGCCTCCGCCAGCAGGGCCTGCAGCAGTGCCGTGCCGATCCCCTGCCCTTCACAGTCCGGCAGCACGGCGATGGTCTGCACATCCGCGATCGGCCGCACACACATCAGCCCCGCATAGCCGACAATCCGGCCGTCCTGCTCGGCCACGAGGTAGCTGCGCGTCTGCGGCTGGGAGAGCTCCTCCACAAACATTTGCCGCGGCCAGTAGTCCACCGGAAAAAGGGCAGTCTCCAACGCTGCGACGGTGTCAATGTCCGCCGGGGTCATCGGCCGAAGCTGCGCGCCCGTCACAGCGCACGCTTCCGCGGCCCGGGGACCTTGGCATCGGATTCGCGCAGATACAGCGGGGAGCTTGCCAGCAGCCGGCCACCGCTGGGATGGTCACCGCTGGCCAGGTCACCGTTGGGCCGGTCACCACTGGACAAGTCGACGGCGGCACGCAGTCCCAGCGATGCCGCCGTCGGCTGGGCGTCGGCAAAGGCCTCCGGCACGGTGCAGCCGCGGGCCAGCAGAGCCTCGCGGTACAGGCCGGCGCCTGCGCCGAACACGGGCAGAGCTGGAAGTTCCGCGGCGGGTCCAACGTGCGGGCCCGCCAGCAGTGTGCCGTCCCGGGAATACCGCGCCCAATACACTTCCTTACGCCGGGCGTCGGTGGCCACAAGGAAATCGCCGCCCGTGGAATTACGGCCCGGATGAGGTGGACCGGCCGCCGGATCCTGGTCCCGGTAGCCGCCATCGCCCACGTCCCACGCCAGCGCGTCAAGGCTCATCACGCCGTGCAACGGCACATCCCAGACGAAACTGAGCATCCGGGCCGCCGCAATACCGGAGCGCAGCCCGGTGAAGGGACCGGGCCCCACACCGACCACGATGGCGTCGAGCGCCGGTCCCTCGAGCGCCGGGTTCCGGAATAGGGATTTGATGCCCGGCACCAGCACCTCCGCGTGACTGCGAGTGTCCTCGGTCGCAAAGCTGCCGACGACGGCGGCACTTGCCCTAACGCCGTCGCTGGCCGGCACCGTTCGAATCAGGGCGGCGCTGGCGATGGCGGAGGTATCGATGGAGAGAATCAGCACTAATCCAACCTAGTCCATCGGTTCGGTGCCGGAGCCGGTCGGATCAGCCGTACCCGGAAGCCCGGACAGATCCACGCCGTCCCAGCGTGGGCCAACCGCGGTGACGCGCAGCAGCCTGGCTTCGTCGCCGTCGTCTGCGTCAAACCCGGCACCGGGCAACCCAGAGCCGTCCAACCCGGCGCCAACCAACCCCGCGTGATCCGCTCCCACCGCACGCACCAGCTCCACCTCCAGGCGGCTTTCCGCCAGATGCTCCACCAAACCGCCGCCCCACTCCACCACCGTGACAGCGGAATCGAGGGTGTTCTCCAGGTCTATGTCGTCCACTTCACCGCTGGATCCCAGCCGGTAGGCGTCGACGTGGACCAGATCGGGACCACCCGGCCGGGGACCATCGGATAGGTTCGGGTGGATCCGCACCAGCACGAACGTTGGCGAGATAATCCCGCTGCGGACTCCCAAGCCCCGGCCCAATCCCTGGGTAAAAGTTGTCTTCCCGGCGCCAAGCCCACCACTGAGGACGAGCAGATCCCCGGCCTGCAGCATGCCACCTAGCCGCTCTGCGATCGCCTGCGTTTCTTCCGCAGCGGCGGTCTGGAACTCCCATTTCCTGCTCATCGCGCGTGCACGCCGGAAATGCGGACCAAGGCCCTTATCCGCTGTACCAAATGGCGCACGTTTGGGAGCTCCGGGACCGCATGTATGCACCCTGCGCACCCGAAGGCTCCAACTCTGCGCACAATGATGCGCACGCTCGGGTTCACTCTGCGGGCCCTTCGTTGACGTAGACCCTCGCCACTCGCGGACCAATCCGGGTCACGATTTCGTAGTTAATCGTGCCGGCCGCGGCAGCCCACTGCTCCGCGGTGGGGCCACCGTCGTCGCCCGTTCCGAACAGCTCCGCCTCCGCGCCCAACACCGGCGGCCCACCCGCAGCCGATGCGTCGGCACCCAGATCCACCACCATCTGGTCCATCGCGATCCGGCCCACCACCGGGTAGGTCGTACCATTGATCCGCACCGGTCCGCCGGTGGCTATCCGGGGAACACCATCGGCATAGCCCAGTGGAATCAGGGCCAGCGTGCTGGGACCTTGCGTGACATAGTTCAGTCCGTAGGAGACGCCCTGGCCGGCCGGCACGTCTTTGCGGGACGCCACTAGCGCCTTGAGCGTCATTGCCGGCCGCAGCCCCAGCTGCGCTGACGTCTGGTTTTCAAACGGGGAGAGCCCGTAGATACCCAGCCCGGCCCGGACCAGGTCGAAGTGCGCATCCGGACGGGAAAGAAGTGCGGGGGTATTGGCCACGTGCCTGACCTCGAGGTCGGCTCCGGCGTCCTCGGCCACGGCTACGGCTTCGCGGAACCGTCGAAGCTGCTCATCATTTTCCGGACGCTCGGGTTCATCGGCGACGGCAAAATGACTGAAAACGCCTACTACGCGCAGTAGTCCCTGGTCCTGGTAATCCATCGCTTCCGAGACCACTGCATCCCAAAGTGCCCCGGTGCTCCCGTTCCGGCCCAGACCGGTGTCGATCTTCAAATGGACCCGGGCCGGCCGCTGACGCTCACGTGCGGCGGCCACGATATATTCCAGTTCCCAGCCCGAGCATCCGATGTCGATTCCCGCCTCCAAAGCGGCGGAAAAACCGCTGGCCGGCGTATGCAGCCAGGCCAGGACCGGGGCGTCGATTCCGGCCTGCCGCAACGTGAGAGCCTCGGAAATATGCGCCACACCCAACCAGTGCGCGCCCGCTTCCAAAGCGGCCTTCGCCACTGGAATCATGCCATGGCCGTAGGCATCGGCCTTCACGACCGCCATCAACCTGGCGGGTGAGATAACTCCGGACAGCTGACGGACATTGTGCCGGATGGCATCGAGATCGATCTCTGCCCGGCGTTCGGGAAAAACATGCTGCTCGGATAAAGTCACCTAGCCATTTTAGGCCTTATGGCCCGGCACTTCTTTTACTCGGGCAGAACTCCGCGTGGAACATTGCACCTGCGTAATGGGAGAATTCGTAAGGCATGGCCGTCTTGGCTGCGCCATGGGACGAAGGAGAGCAGTTGCATAACACCCGGCGCGTCGCGATGCTTTCGCTGCACACTTCACCGCTGGAACAACCCGGCAGCGGGGACGCGGGCGGGATGAACGTCTATGTACGCCAGCTCGCGCTGGAGTTGGCTGCGGCCGGCGTCGAGGTTGAAATCTTCACGCGCCGCACCTCCAGCACGGAACCAGAGACGACGCAGATGGCTGCCGGCGTCCTGGTGCGGCACGTGCAGGCCGGCCCCGCGGACCCCGTCGCCAAAGAAGAACTGCCCCAGCTCATTACGGATCTTACCGCTGCCATTACGGCCGTCGACGCAACCGGAAACGGCTTTCGCACCGGGTACTTTGACGTGCTGCACTCGCATTACTGGGTTTCCGGCATGACGGGACTGGCGCTGGCCCGGGAATGGAAGCTGCCGCTGGTCCACACCATGCACACGATGGCCCGGGTGAAAAACCAGCACCTTCCGGACGGCCAAAGCGCCGAGCCGAGCCGACGGGCGGAGGGCGAGCAGCAGATTGTCCGGCAGGCTAACCGGCTGATCGCCAATACCACCGCGGAGGCGGCCGAGCTCGAACGGCACTACAACGGCTGCCAGAGCCGCATCGACGTAGTGGCCCCGGGTGTGGACCTCAAGGTCTTCAAACCGGCGTTCCGGGACCGCTCCCGGCAGCAATGCGGAATTGTCCCGGACGTCTTCCATGTACTTTTTGCCGGCAGGCTGCAGCGGCTCAAGGGGCCGCACGTGCTAATCAAGGCCGCCGGTGTGCTGCACCGGGCCCGCCCGGACATTAGCCTGCAGGTCACGGTGATCGGCTCGCACAGCGGCTCGGACCGCTACGATCTTGGCAGACTGGTCAGCTCCCAGGGGCTGGACGGCATCGTCACGCTCCATCCGGTCGTCGTGGCCGAGGAACTGGCCCAGTGGTACCGTTCCGCGGACGTGGTTGCCATGCCGTCCTCCAGCGAGTCGTTCGGTCTGGTGGCACTTGAGGCCCAGGCCTGCGGCACACCGGTGGTTGCGACCGACGTCGGCGGCCTGCCGCGCGCGGTCAGCGACGGCCGCACCGGACTGCTGGTCCCGGGCCGCGATCCCGGGCACTGGGCCGCGGCGCTGGAATCCTTATACGATTTCCCGCTCACCAGGCAGGATCTGGGCAGGGCAGCATCCGTATTTGCGGAATCCTTCGGCTGGCAGCACACCGCCGAGCTGACCATCGCCAGCTACGACCGCGCCCTCGCCGCCGCCTCACGAATAGGAATCTGAGCTGCGCCTTCCGGGGCCGGATCGGCGATCCCGCCCCGGAATGAGCACCTCAGAAACGGGTTTAGCGGTCCAGGTCGCCGCGGATGAAGGCTTCCACCTTTTCGTGCGCAATATCGTCCGCGAACTGCTGCGGCGGGGACTTCATGAAGTAGCTCGATGCGGAGAGAATCGGTCCGCCAATCCCCCGGTCCAGGGCAATCTTCGCGGCGCGGATGGCATCGATGATCACTCCGGCGGAGTTGGGTGAATCCCAAACCTCCAGCTTGTATTCCAGCGATACGGGAGCGTCACCGAAGTTCCGGCCTTCCAGCCGGACAAAGGCCCATTTGCGGTCATCGAGCCAGGCGACGTAGTCGCTCGGACCAATGTGGACGTCATCGGCTGCCAGCACGGCAGAGGTGTTGGACGTCACCGCCTGTGTTTTGGAAATCTTCTTCGATTCGAGCCGCTCGCGCTCCAGCATGTTCTTGAAGTCCATGTTGCCGCCCACATTGAGCTGGTAGGTCCGGTCGAGCACCACACCGCGGTCCTCGAACAGTTTCGCCATCACGCGGTGGGTGATGGTGGCGCCGATCTGGCTCTTGATGTCGTCGCCGATAATGGGCACGCCGGCAGCAGTGAACTTGTCCGCCCATTCCTTCGTTCCGGCGATGAAAACCGGCAGGGCGTTGACAAACGCGACGCCGGCATCAATGGCGCACTGTGCGTAGTGCTTGGCCGCAGCGTCGGAACCGACGGGCAGGTAGCAGACCAGCACGTCGGCCTGCACCTCGCGCAAAACCGCGACGACGTCAACGGCTTCCTCGTCCGATTCGGCGATCGTCTCGCGGTAGTACTTCCCAAGCCCGTCCAGGGTCGGTCCACGCCGCACGGGCACGTCCAGATTGGGCACATCGGCGAGCTTGATGGTGTTGTTTTCGCTCGCTCCGATGGCGTCGGAAAGGTCCAGTCCCACCTTCTTGGAATCGACATCGAAGGCGGCCACAAAGTGCACGTCATTGACGTGGTACGGGCCGAACTCCACATGCATCAGACCGGGCACCGCGGCGGCGGGGTCCGCGTGCTGATAATACTGCACGCCCTGCACCAGGGATGAGGCGCAGTTTCCCACTCCGACAATGGCTACCCGAATTGGATGAGAAGACACGGAACTCCTTATTAATTTGCAATTCATTTTTCGCAAGTCGAATTTATTTGTGCAACAGTCCGGGCCCGCTGCGGCCGCAGCTATTGGCGGGGCACGGCGGGGCGGCGCCGACAGACGCCTGACCATTATATTCCAACCGGGAACCGGCCAAAGTTGTTCCCGGTTGCCGGCAGGAGCCCGGTTACGGGCGCCTGCCGGCCTTGGGCCTGCTTAGCGCTGAGCCCACAGATTGATATGGGACTCGACGGCGAACTCATCAATCGCAGTTAACTCATTTGTGCTGAATTGGAGGTTCTGCACCGCGGCCAGGTTGTTTTCCAGCTGCTGTACACTCGATGCGCCGACGAGCGCCGACGTCACGGACGAGCCCTCGGGCTGATCCCGCAGTACCCAGGCGATCGCCAGCTGCGCCAGTGACTGGCCGCGTCCGGCGGCTATCTCGTTCAGACCGCGCACGCGTGCCATCTTGTCCTCGGTCAGTGACTTTTCCGACAGCGAGCCGTCCCGGGCCGCGCGGGAGTCTGCCGGCACCCCGTTAAGATACCGATCGGTGAGCATCCCCTGGGCCAGCGGCGAGAAGGCAATGGAACCGGCGCCCACCTGATCAAGGGCCTCGTACAGGTTCGGCGATCCGTCTTCGGTCCAGCGGTTCAACATCGAGTAGGAGGGCTGGTGGATCAGCAGCGGTGTGCCAAGGTCCTTCAGGATGCCGGCCGCCCGCACGGTCTGCTCGGCCGTGTAAGAGGAGATGCCCGCGTACAGGGCCCGCCCGGAGCGCACGGCGGTGTCCAGCGCGCCCATGGTTTCCTCCATCGGCGTCTGCGGATCCGGCCGATGGCTGTAGAAGATGTCCACATAATCCAGCCCCATCCGATCCAATGAGGCATCCAGGCTGGACAGCAGGTACTTCCGGGACCCCCACTCCCCATACGGGCCGGGCCACATGTTGTAACCGGCCTTGGTCGAGATGACCAGCTCGTCACGGTAGGCGCGGAACCCTTCCGCCAGGTGCCGGCCAAAGTTCGTCTCCGCGGAACCGGCGGGCGGTCCGTAGTTGTTGGCCAGATCGAAGTGCGTCACACCCAGATCAAAGGCACGGCGCAGGATGGCCCGCTGTACTTCAAACGGTTTGTCATCCCCGAAGTTGTGCCACAATCCCAGCGAAACCGCGGGCAACTGCAGCCCGCTCTTGCCCACTCGGCGGTATGGCATCGATTCATAACGGTCTTCGGCAGCAGAATAGGTCATCTCTTCATCATGCCACCAACACGCCGAGCACCGCCGCACTGCGGGCCGGCAGCGATACCTTCGCTGCGCCGTCGAACACCACACCTTCGCCGGTACTGAACAACACCGCGGCACCGGCAGCACTAGGGACGGCTCGCGGCTCATCCCCGAGGTTTACCGCAACGCTCACGGCATCCCGGCCGGTGCCGCGGTGCATCACCAGCCAGCGCTCCGACTCGCTGAACTCGACCCGGACGGAGCCAAAATCCGGGTCGGTCAGGGCCGGCAGGCTCCGGCGCAGCGAGATCAGCGTGCGGTATTGCTCCAGCAATCGTGCGTGGGCGGCGCCGTCCGGTCCCTGCCCGCCGGCCTGGGCCCAGTCGAGCTTGGAGCGGATAAAGGTCTGCGGGTCCTGCGGATCAGGCACCAAGGCCGGGTCCCATCCCATCCGCTCGAACTCCCGGATCCTGCCCTCCGCCGTCGCCTTGCCCAGTTCCGGCTCGGGATGCGACGTGAAGAACTGCCACGGCGTACCGGCACCGTATTCCTCGCCCATGAACAGCATCGGTGTGAACGGGGAGCAAAGGTTCAGCACTGCCGCCACAGCCAGCAGATCAAAGCCGACGACGGCGCCAAGCCGGTCACCGATGGCGCGGTTGCCGATCTGGTCGTGGTTCTGGATGCACACGACCAGCTGCCAGAGCGCCGCACCGTGCGGGTCCAGCGGCCGACCGTGCCGGCGTCCACGGAAACTCGAGTAGCTGCCGTCGTGGAAGAAGCCGCCGGTGAGGACCTTGGCCAGCGCGGCAACGGAGGCGAAGTCCTCATAGTAGCCGGCCGTTTCCCCGGTGATGTTGACATGGACCGCATGGTGGAAATCATCGCTCCACTGCCCGGTCAGCCCGTAGCCGTGGGCCGCCCGAGGATAAATCAGGCGCGGGTCATTGAGGTCCGATTCGGCAATCAGCGTCAGCGGCCGGCCCAGGGCCACGGCGGCCGCATCTGTCCGGGCCGTCATGTCCTCCAGGA
Organism: Actinomycetales bacterium; assembly: GCA_038242035.1. Classification (GTDB taxonomy): domain Bacteria; phylum Actinomycetota; class Actinomycetes; order Actinomycetales; family Micrococcaceae; genus Arthrobacter_M. The sequence goes on along the minus strand of JBBSSN010000025.1, from coordinate 6,726 downwards.
TGTGCACCGCCCGGGTGTCCCGCAGCGCGTGCACCGCATCCAGGCGCAGGCCGTCCACATGATAATCGCGGAACCACATCATCATGTTGTCCGTGATGTACCTGCGCACCTCATCGGAGCCCGGGCCGTCCAGATTCACGGCGTCCCCCCAGGTATTCGCCGACCCCTGCGTCACATAGGGTCCGAACCGCGGCAGATAGTTTCCGCTCGGGCCCAAATGGTTGTACACCACATCCTGGATCACGCCCAGGCCGCGCCGGTGGCAGGCATCGACGAAGCGCTGGTAAGCCTCCGGGCCGCCGTATTCCTCCTGCACCGCATACCAGAGGACCCCGTCATAGCCCCAGTTGTGCGTGCCATTGAACGCATTGACCGGCAGCAGCTCCACGAAGTCCACCCCGAGCTCCGTCAGGTAGTCAAGCTTGCCGATCGCGGCCTCCAGCGTTCCCTCCGCAGTGAAGGTGCCGATGTGCAGCTCGTAGATCACCCCGCCGGCCAGCTGGCGCCCGGTCCAGGCGCCGTCGCCCCACAGATAACTTCCGGCATCGAAGGTCCTGGACTGCCCGTGCACTCCGTGTGGCTGGCGGCGCGAACGCGGATCCGGCAACGCGGTGGCCTCGCCGTTGAGCAGATAGCCGTAGTCAACGTCAGCTCCGCGCGGCGCGTCCCCGGCCGCCCACCAGCCATCCGTGCCGCGGCTCATCGGCAGTCTTTGCCCGTCCGCCAGCAACGTCACGGAGTCCGCATCGGGGGCCCATAAATCAAAACGCGTATCGGCAAGGTCCCGGTGTGTCATGGTGGCAGTCCCTACTTACTTTTTTAGGTGGCGGTCCGAATCAACAGTTTGAATCCACGGTGCTAATCAACAGTGCGAACCAACAGGGCGACCGGGAAGTCCCTTAGCAGGTCCGGCACGGGAACCGCCGCCGCCGGATAGGTACGTCCGGTCAGCAGATCGGTGCACGGATACGGAAGGCCAACGACGGTCCCCCGCCAGCCGCCGTCGTCGTCCAGTCTGCGGGACAATCGGGTGGCGACGGCGACGGCACCCCCGGTATCAAAGGCCAGCAGGTGCGCGGCGGCCGGACCATGCGCGGGCACCGGGGTGTAGCCGGTGAACAGTTCCGGCCGGTCCCGGCGCAGCCGCAGCACCCGCGACGTCAGCAGCAGCTTCGCGGTCGCGGTATCCGTGCCGGCGTTATCGGTACCGGCAGTGTCCGCATCGCCCGTGTCCGCGCCAGCCGTTTGCTGATCGAGGGCATCCCTTTGGTCGAGCGCTGCCAGGCGCCGCCGTCGTTGCCCAAAGTCAACCGGGCGGCGGTTATCCGGATCGGTCAGCGACAGCTCTTCGAGTTCACTGCCCTGGTAGACATCCGGGACGCCCGGGATCATCAGCTGGAGCAGTTTTGCACCGAGGGCGTTGGCGTGGAAGTACGGACGGATCCGAGTCACGAAACCGCCGACCAGCTTCGAGATCTCCTCGTTGTCATAAACCGCGTCAACCAGTGCCGCGAGCGATCGCTCGAACGCCTCGTCAGGGTCCGTCCAGGTCGTGGAATTTCCGGCCTCCCGCGCGGCCTTCTGCGCATAGGTATGCAGCCGGTCCCGGCTGATCGGCCAGGCACCGATCACCGCCTGCCAGAGCAGGTTCTCCAGCGGGCCGTCTGGCAGCGGGGCAAGTCCGCGCAACCGCGCCAAGAGATCTTCCCACTGGGACGGGACCTCGGAGAGAACCGAAATGCGTGCCCGCGCGTCCTCCCCGCGTTTCGTATCATGGGTGCTGAGCGTGTTCATGGTGGCCGGTTCCGTCTCCTGCCTCGCTGCCATGAAGCTGTGGAACTCATCCGGGCTGACGGACCACACGGACGGGTCCGCTCCAACCTCGGTCAGCGAGGTCAGCCGGGTGTAGCGATAAAACGCGCAGTCCTCAACCCCCTTGGCCATCACCATTCCGGATGTCTGCTGGAAGCGAATGGCCAGCTCGCCCGTCCCCCGAAGCTGCGGCAGCACACTATCCAGGGCGCGGGCAAGGTCCGGTCGGTGCTGTCGGGTCCGGACGACCGCGGCTTCAAGGTTTTCCTTCCCGTGCGGCAGATAGGTCCGGTAGACACCGAAGTTGCTGATTAATTCTGAGAGTACGTCCGCAATTTCCGCCGCGGACGCGTGTTCGGCGGCAACCCCGGCGTCCGCCGTAACCGCTGCGTCCGCCTTAACCGCAGGGTCTGCCTTAACCAGCCGGGCCAGCCGGCGGATCTCCGAATTCAAGATGCCGTCCGTCACGGCCCGCTTGGTCCCGTGGATCAGCTCCGCATAATCGCAGTCGTCCCCCCGCAGCCGGGCATCCAGCGCAGTGAGCGGCCCCTCGCCGTCCGGGTCCACAAACAGCCTGTCAAGCTGCGCCAACGCGTCATATCCGGTGGTTCCGTCGCAAGGCAGCGAGTCCGGCAGGGTCTCGCCGGGTTCCAGGATCTTCTCGATCAGCAGATACGCGCCACCGGTTGCCTCTTTGAGCCGCTGGAGGTAACCGCCCGGATCGGCCAGCCCGTCGGGATGGTCCACCCGCAGGCCGTCCACCCAGCCCTGCTGGATGCAGTGCAGAATCTGCGCATGCGATTCATCGAAAACCCACGGAACCTCGACGCGGATACCGGCCAGTGTGTTCACGGCGAAGAACCGGCGGTAGTTTAAATCGTGATCCGCCCGCCGCCAGTCCACCAGCTCATAGTGCTGCCGCTCGTGCACGGCCAGCGCCTGCGCCCCGCTCAGGACACAGGTGACGTCGCCGCCCAAGTCGCCGTCGCCGCCCGACTCCCCGCCGCCCAAGTCGCCGTCGCCGCCCGACTTCCCGCCGCCGTCGTCCTGCGTCTTCCGGCCTGCCGCCCGGCTGCCGACTGCGAGCGGAAAGCGGTGCTCGTAGTAGTGCAGCTCGTCCCCGTGCACCTCGATGGCGTCCAGATCCGATGCCGAGCCCAGCACGGGCAGCAGAATCCGGTCCCCGCCCGCCGCCCAATCCACATCGAAGGCCTGTGCATAGCGGGATTCACGTCCCTCTTTGAGCAGCGACCACCACCACGGGTTCGCTTTCGGACTGGCGACGCCCATATGGTTCGGCACTATATCCAGCAGAATGCCCAGACCTGCTGCATGTGCCTTGTCCGCCAGGGCAGCCAGCGCGGCCTCCCCTCCCCGAGCCGGGTCCAGTATGGAAGGGTCGACGACGTCGTACCCGTGGTCCGATCCATCCTCCGCCTTGAGCAGCGGGGAAAGATAGAGCCAGCCCACGCCCAGACGCGCCAGGTAGTCCACCTGGGCCGCTGCGTCCCAGAGCGTAAATCCGGAGCTGATCTGAAGCCTGTAAGTCGAAGCCGGTTTCCGCATCTGCGGTTCCCTCCATTCTGGATATGACCCGCGCCGGATAGGACCTGCGCCGGGCGGGTAGGTCAGCCTTCGGCCTTCACTTCAGCGGCGGTACTGACCCGGTCCGCCAGTGAAGCAGCCACCGAGTGGTCGGGTTCTTCCTCCGGCGCCGAATATGCCCGCAGCACCATCATCGTCTTGGCCGAGATAGTCAGCTTCGCGCCGCCGTCGAGCGTTACGGCGTCTTCAGCATGCTCTCCTGCCGTGTCAATGACGACCTCCCACTTCTGCGCATACTCGCCCACCGGCAGCGTCAGGTCCACCGGGTCAACGTTGGCATTGAAGTACAGCAGGAAGTTCACATCCGTGATCCGTCGGCCACGGGTGTCAATACCGCTGATGGCATCCCCGTTGTAGAAAACGCCCACGGTGCGGTCCAGCCCGGTGTCCCAGTCTTCCGGCTTCATCTCCCTGCCGTCCGCGTTCAGCCAGACGATGTCCGGGAGGGCCTCGCCTTCGCCCCGAAGGACCGGCCTGCCATCGAAGAAGCGGCTGCGCCGGAAGGTGGGGTGATCAGCACGGAGCCGGCTGACGGCCGCGGTGAACTCCACCAGCGGAGAATCCATGGAGTCCCAGTGGATCCAGCTGAGCTCGGAGTCCTGGCAATAGGTGTTGTTGTTGCCCTGCTGGGTGCGGCCCAGCTCGTCCCCGTGCAGCAGCATCGGGACGCCCTGCGAGAGCAGCAGCGTCGCAATGAAGTTCCGCTGCTGGCGGGCGCGCAGCGCCAGCACCGCCGGGTCCTCGGTGGGACCCTCCACCCCGCAGTTCCATGAGCGGTTGTGGGATTCGCCGTCGTTATTGTCCTCGCCGTTGGCCTCGTTGTGCTTGTCGTTATAGGAGACAAGGTCGGCGATGGTGAAGCCGTCGTGGGCGGTCACGAAGTTGATCGATGCCACCGGCCGGCGTCCGTCGCTTTCGTACAGATCGGCGGAGCCGGTCAGCCTGGACGCAAACTCCCCCAGCGTGGCCGGTTCGCCGCGCCAGAAGTCGCGGACGGTGTCCCGGTACTTGCCGTTCCATTCTGTCCACTGCGGCGGGAAATTGCCCACCTGGTAGCCGCCGGGACCAATGTCCCATGGCTCAGCAATGAGCTTGACCTGCGAGACCACGGGATCCTGCTGGATGAGCTCGAAGAAGGTGGACAGCTTATCCACGTCGTAGAATTCACGGGCCAGCGTGGATGCCAAATCGAACCGGAAGCCGTCCACATGCATCTCGGTGACCCAATACCGCAGCGAATCCATCAGCAGCTGCAGGGCGTGCGGATTGCGCACATTGAGCGAATTGCCCGTGCCCGTGTAGTCCATGTAGTGCTTTTCATCGTTGTCCATCAGACGGTAGTACGCGGCGTTGTCTATGCCGCGGAAGGACAGCGTGGGGCCCAGGTGGTTGCCTTCAGCGGTGTGGTTGTAGACCACATCAAGGATCACCTCGATGCCCGCCAGGTGCAGAGCCCGCACCATGGCCTTGAAATCCTGCACCTGCTGGCCTAGATCACCGGTGGAGCCGTATTCATTGTGCGGGGCGAAGAAGCCAATGGTGTTGTAGCCCCAGTAGTTCTTAAGCCCCTGGTCCAGCAGCGTGCTGTCCTGCACGAACTGGTGCACGGGCATCAGCTCGATGGCCGTGATGCCAAGCTTCTGCAGGTGTTCAATCACCACGGGATGGGCGACGCCGGCATAGGTGCCGCGCTGCTCCTCGGGAACCTCCGGATGCAGCTGCGTCAGTCCCTTGACATGTGCTTCATAAATAACCGAACGGTGATAGGGCGTGCGCGGCGAGCGGTCGCCATTCCAGTCGAAGAAGGGATTTATAACGACGCCGAGCATCATGTGCGGGGCGGAATCCTCGTCATTGCGCGAATCCGGGTCCGCTAAATTATAGGAAAAGAGCGCCGGCTCCCAGTCAATTTTCCCCGACACGGCCTTGGCATAGGGATCCAGCAGCAATTTATTCGGGTTGCAGCGCTGGCCCTGCTCAGGGTTGTACGGGCCCGTAACCCGGTAGCCGTATTTCTGCCCCGGTTGGATCTGCGGCAGATAGCAATGCCAGACGTAGCCGTCCACCTCGGTGACGTCGACGCAGGTCTGCGTGCCATCGTCGTCAAATAGGCACAGCTGAATGGAGTCGGCCACATCGCTGAACAGCGCGAAATTGGTGCCGTTGCCGTCAAAGGTGGCTCCCAGCGGGTAGGCGTTTCCCGGCCAAACTTCCATCTGTACTCCCATACGTCGGTCCAATATGTGTTCTTGACTCTTTCATAGGCTAAGCAAACTTAGCGTATGCCACCCCTTAGATTACCGGTCCGATGCGTATAGGTTGCGCCACACCGCCGGTACCGCCGTTGCCAGCGCCGTGGCGTGCAGCGGCCCACCTGCTGATGCCAGGACACCGGCGCGACCGTGCAGGCTGGCGCCAGCAGCGGCGATGGCAGCCCACCGGTCCTGCGCTGCGATGCCGACGGCGCTAAAGGGCGCCGTCTGCGCAGCCAGTGCCGCCAGCAAGGCGCCGATGATTCCCGCCAAGGTGTCGCCGCTGCCGGCGGTGGCCAACCACGGTGTTCCTTCACTCTGGCTGAAGACGGTTCCGCGCGGCGATGCCACCAGCGTGGTTGCTCCCTTGAGCAGGACGGTTGCACCGGTGAGCTTCGCGGCTTCCACCGCATAGCGCATCCCGTTCGCTTCGATCTGCGTCCGGCTCACGTCCCGGCCCAGACGCTGGAAAAGCTGTGCCAATTCTCCAGCGTGTGGAGTCAGAATGACGTGCGGCGCCATGCCTGCGGAGAATCGTGCGGGGAATACCGTCAGAGCGCCCGCATCCGCCACCACGGGCAGTCCCGAGTCATAGGCGTCCCTGCAGCGTTGCAGTTGCTGCTTCGCGTCGCTCTCGCCTGCACCGCCCACGCCCGGGCCGACCAGCCAGGCCTGCACATGGTTCACTTCCACGGATCCCTGACCGCAGACCACCTCCGGACTCGATGCGTGAATCAACGCGGCCACGGACTCCGGCCCCAGGTACCGGATCATTCCCACACCGCAGGCAAGGGCTCCGGCACAACTGAGTTGCGCCGCCCCGGGATATTCGCCGGAGCCCGCCACAACACCCAGCACCCCGCGCGTGTACTTCTGGTCATCCCTGCCGGGGGAAGGCAGCAGCAGCGCCAAATCCGCCGCGTCGAGCCTGCGCAAAACCGGGTCCTCAAGGCCGTCCCTCAGCCCGATGTCGATCACCTGCAGCCGGCCGGCGGCACCCTCCCCCGGCGGCACGAGCAGGCCCGTCTTGGCAGCGCCGAAGGTAACAGTGAGCGCG